>JACCXR010000067.1 GCA_013696915.1 Euzebyaceae bacterium | reverse complement strand
CTTGCCAGGTCGATCTCTTCGCCCGCCTCGACCCGTCCGAGCAGGCGTGACAGCTGGGTCTTGGCCTCATGCACGCCGACAACGGATCTAGTCATAGGACTAAGTCTATAGGCCGCCGGCCAGCATTCGCGAGCCCGGCTGCCAAGCGCGGAGACGATCACCCGGCTCGTCTCGAAGTACCGCGACGAGAAGGCGCCCGACGGACCTGGCAGCGGCTGTCGTCGCCGCCCACCCCGTCCCCCAAGGACGTGGATCTGTCGCTCGCCACGTGGATGGGACCGGGGTGTCGGCACGAGCTAGGAACCGGCTCGGGGTGGTTGTAGGCGGCCTCGCTCATTGTCCTCGGGTCTGGCGCGTTCGGTGTGGCTGTTGACGGAAAGGAAACTACGCACTGTGATCGTGCGGAAGCGGCGCAGGCAGCCGCGCACGCGCGCGGGCCGCCCGCTGGATGTCGACCGGGCCGCGGCGGGTGGCGCGGGTCCACCAGCCCGCAAACGTCAACCAATCGTGCCCGCACGCCGGCAGCGCTCGGGACGGGGAATGGGCACGCGTCCGCGTGCCGCCCAGGAACGCCTCCACGGGCATCTCAACAGCAAACGTGATCAGCATCAGCCTTCCGATCGTTGCGGCCGAACCCGCCCTGGGGGACGAGCTCGACTCGCTGGGAGCGATGCGCTGAAGCTCACGGACACGGCCCGGCTTGACGGGCGCCGGCTGGAGACGCTGTCGGGCGGCGAGCGCCAGCGGGTGTGGTGCGCGGTCGTCGTCGCGCAGCAAGCATCGCTGCTGCTACTCGACGAGCCGACGACCTTCCTGGACGTCGTCCACCAACTCGAGCTGCTGGCGCTGGTCCGTCGACTCACCGCGGAACTCGACAGGATCATCGTCATGGTGCTGCACGACCTCAACCTGGCCATGCGCCACGCGGCCGGCTGGTCGTGCTGCTTCGGCGCGGTGGTCGAGGACGCGGAACCGGACCGCGTGCTGTCCGGCGACGCCCTGGACCGTGCCTTCGATGTCGAGTCGGGGTGCTGCTCGACCCCGTGACCGGCGAACCGGCCCGCCTGCCGCGGCTGCGCACCGGACCCGACGGCCATCGCGTGGCAAGAACACCGGCGGGCGGTCGCCGCGGCTCAGCGAGTAAGGACCGGCATAGCGTCAGCCAGGTTGAGGCCTGCGGGCACCCCCCGGCGTCGGTGGCAATCTGCGGGCGGACGCTGTCCGCGCCGCAGCCACCACGCCGCTCGGCCAGCAGGCTCGTCGAACCCCGGGCGCGCTGGTGAGGCGATCCCACCACCCGGCGAACACGCAGGCCGCGGCGTGCTAGACGCTCACGCGGCCGTGGTCGTCGCAGTGGCTGTCGTGCGGGTGGTGCAGGTGATCCTGGACCAGGTAGTCGGTGTGGTCGCCGTGCGGGACCCCGGGGTGGCCGCAGTCCGTGGCGTGCGCGTGCCCGCCGTCGTGGACGGCGCAGGCGTGGTCGGGCGCGCAGTCGGCGGGGTTGGCTGCGTCGATATCGATGACGTGCTCGTCGACGTGGTCGTCGTGCACGTGGTGGAGGTGACCGTCGTGTGCGTAGTCGCTGTGCCCGGCGTGCGTGACCGTCACGTGGCCGCAGTCGGCGCCGTGGGCGTGGTCGTGGCTGGCGTGCTGGTCGTGGTCGTGGTGGGTCATGGTCTGTCATCCTTTCCGTGTCTGGCCGTGCTCGGGTCGATCAATGGTTCTCCCCGGCGTGAGCCAGGGCGTTGGTGACGAGGTCAGCGACGTGCTCGTCGGCCAGGCGGTACCAGGCGTGCTTGCCCTCGCGGCGGCGAGCCACCAGACCGTCGGCGCGCAACACGGAAAGCCGTTGCGAGACCGTCGACAGGTTCGCCTCGGTGGCCTGCGCCAGCTCGGTCACGCACCACTCGCCCTCGGCCAACAGCTCGAGCAGTCGCAGCCGCTGTTCGTCGCCGGCTGACCGGAACAGCTTGGCGGCCGTCGCCAGCGCCTCGGCAGAAACGCCCGATGTTGGGCGGCGCTGGCCGTGCGCGTGCCGAGCGGTCTGGGCTCCCGTCGCCGCACCTCCCAATCCATCACTTCATGAACCAGTGAACCGTCGTGCCAACGATAGGTGCTGTGGCGGCGTCGTGCAAGCGTGCGTCCTGGCCGTGCGCAGACAGCATCCTGTGCCGGCACGCCAGCGTTGTCAGCAGGCCGGGCAGGTGCCGTAGACGTCGGCGCGGTGGCTGTGCACCGTGTAGCCGGGCCGCTGAGCGACGGCTGTGACCCAGCGCTCAACCTCGTCGGCGAGCACGTCCTCTACCCGCCCGCAGCGCTGGCAGATGAAGTGATGGTGGTGGGCGTCGCCGCAGCGGCGGAAGGCCAGCTCGCCATGGTCTGGGAAGGTGTGCAGCGCCCCCGCGTCGACCAGTGCTTGCACGGTCCGATAGACGGTGTTCAGTCCGACGCCGTGGCCGTCGTCGCACAGTCGGGCGTGCAGTTGCTGCGCGGTCAGCGCGTGAGAGGACCCGACCAGATGCGCCAGGATCACCCTGCGCTGGGCGGTCGATCGGAGACCCGCAGCGCGCAGCATGCAGGTGATGATCTCGTCGCGGCTGGCGTCCACGCGCATGACCCCTATCGAACTTGACAGTCGTTATCATAACGCTTAGCGTCCGCATGGTCGCCAACGCTCCGAGGAGTTTCTCTGTGTGCCGCCGCTTGCTTCCGCCGCTCGTTGTGCTGTTCCTGCTCGCAACCGCGTGTGGCGGTGAGGCGACTCCAGGCTCCGCCGGCTCGCCGGGCGCGGTCGACGCGACCGGCGGCGGGGACCTCCAGACTGTCGCCGCGGTGTACCCGCTCGCCTGGGTCGCCGGGCAGATCGCCCCTGATGCCGAGGTGAACCTGCTCAACGAGGGCGGCCAGGAGGCGCACGACCTCGACATCAGCCCACCGCAGCGGGCCGCCATCGAGACCGCCGACGTCGTGCTCTACATGGGCGACATCGACTACCAGCCGCAGGTGGAGGACGCCATCCCCGCCGCGCCGGGCGAGGTCGTCAGCGCGGCCGAGGTCGCCGGCGACGATGCGCTCCTGGCCGCCTCAGCGGACGCGCACGCCCACGAGGACGAGGGCGAGGCCCACACCGACGACGAGGCCGACGCCCACGCCGACGAGGAAGCCGACGCCCACGACGGCGAAGAGAGCGAGGGTCACGCCGACGAGGGCACCGACGACCACGCCGACGAGGAAGGCGGCGTCGACCCGCATCTATGGTTCGACCCGGCGATCTTGGCCGAGGTCGCCGTCGCCGCCGGCGAGGCCTTCGCCGCCGCTGACCCCGACAACGCCGAGGCCTACCAGCAGAACGCGGCAGCAGTGAGCGAGCAGCTGACCGGCCTCGGCGATGACCTCGATGACCTCCTCGGCGGCGACTGCGCCTTCGACGAGGCCATCGTCAGCCACGCCGCCTACGCCTACCTCCTGCAGCCGTACGGCAAGACCCAGCACGCGGTCACCAACGTCAGCGCCGAGGGCGACGCGTCCGCTGGCGAGCTGGCCGAGATCGTGGGTGAGATCCGTGAGGAAGGTTTCACCCACGTCCTCGCCGAGCCGGTCGAGGGCCGCGAGGGCGCCGAGGCGGTGGCCAACGAAGCTGGCGTGGAGCTGCTGGAGATCTCCCCGCTCGACGCGGTCACCGAGGAGCAGGCCGCGGCGGGGCTGCCCGACCTCGTGCGCGCGCAGGCCGAGGCGTTCGCGACCGCGCTCGGCTGCGCGTGACCGCGGCGCCTGCTCCCGCGGCGCTGGAGTTCGACCAGGTCACCTTCGGCTACGGGCGCTTGCCGGTCGTGCGCGAGGCGTCGCTGCGCATCCGTCAGGGCGAGTTCGTTGCGCTGGTCGGTCCCAACGGGTCGGGCAAGACGACCCTCATACGCCTCGGGCTCGGTCTGCTGGGCGCCACCCACGGGGTCGTGCAGCTGTTCGGCACGGACGCGAGCAGCTTCCGGGAGCGTTGGCGGGTCGGCTACGTGCCTCAGCGCGCCAGCGGCGCCACGTCGCTGCCGATCAGCGTCGGCGAGGTCGTTCGGACGGGGCTCGCGGGTCAGCTGCGGCCCGGGCGGCGCTTCACGCGCCGGCACCGTGAACGGCTCGAGCACGTGCTGGACCTCATGGGCTTGGCGGCGGTGCGACGTCGGCGGCTGACCGAGCTGTCCGGCGGACAGCAGCAGCGCGCGCTCATCGCCCGGGCCCTGGTCACCGGACCGCGATTGCTGGTGCTCGACGAGCCGACCACCGGTGTGGACGCCGAGGCCCGCGCGGTTCTGCGCGAGTCGCTGGAGCATCTCGTCACCGTCGAGGGCATCGCCGTGGTGTATGTCAGCCACGACCCCGAGGGTTTCGCCGGCATCGCGGGTCGGGTCGTGGAGGTGTGCGCCGGCCGGCTCGTCCAGGTCGATGCCGGCGCGCCGGCGCCGAGTGTCGGGAGGCCGTAGATGGAGGTGCTGCAGTTCGGGTTCATGCTCCGCGCGCTGGTCGCCTGCACGGTCATCGCCGCGGTCGCGCCGCTGGTCGGCGCGTTCATCGTCCAACGGGGGCAGTCCCTGATTGGCGATGGCATGGGCCACATGGCCTTCGCTGGCGTCGGGCTGGCGTTCCTGGTCGGGCTCAACCCGCTGGTCGGGGCGCTGGCGCTGACCGCGGTCGCCGCGGTCGCGCTGGTGCGGCTGTCCCGGGTCGGGATCGGTGGGGACCTGTCGTTGGCGCTGATCTTCTACGGCGGCATCGCCGCCGGGTTCCTGTTCTCCTCACGCGCCGGCGGCGGCCAGAACCAGGTGCTGGCGTTCCTGTTCGGCAGCCCGCTGAACCTGGGCTGGGGCGAGGTGGCAGCGGTGGTCGCGCTGGCAGGCGCCGTCGTCGTGATCGTCACGGTGCTCTATCCCCAGCTCGTCGCGCTGGCGTTCGACGAGCCGGCCGCCCGGGTCGCGGGCGTGCCCACGCAAGGCCTCGTCCTTGTCCTCACCGTCGTCGTCGCCCTGGTCGTGGTCGGCGGCATGTCCTCGATCGGGCTGCTGCTCATCTCGGCGATGATGGTCATCCCCGTCGCCACCGCCGCCCAGGTCACGTCCAGCTACCGTGCGACGCTCCTGCTCGCCTCTGCGATCGGCGCCGCCAGCGCCGTAACCGGATTGCTCGTCGCCTTCTACGCCAACGCCCCGACCGGCGCCGCGATCGTGCTCGTCGCGCTCGCGGCCTACTGCGCCACCGCGCTGGCCCGGGTG
>JACCXR010000066.1 GCA_013696915.1 Euzebyaceae bacterium | reverse complement strand
GTCCGGCGGCGACGATCCCGCGGCCAGCGGGGGCCGCCCGGGGCCACAGGTCCGCTTCGGCGACTCGGACCGGTTCCACCGCGGCCGGCTCGTGGACGCGCTGCGATCTGGACCCGTCGCCCGCTCGGACCTGCCGGCCGCCGCGGCCTCGGAGGCCGACACGGACCGGGCGGCACGGATCGCGTCGGCGCTGGTGGCCGACGAGCTGGCCCAGTGGCACGACGGCGTCCTGCGCCTTCCCGGCGACTCCCCGGCTGGTCGCGGCGGTTGAGCCGCACGCCGCCGGGCACGAATGCCCCATGCACCTGCATCTGCGCGCGTTGGAGCCCGAACCGGGCGAACCCGACGACGGCGGGGCACCAATGACGCGCGAGGACTACCGTGCGGTGCTCAAGGCGGTGGCGCGGGAGATGAAGGACGACGACATCGTCTCGCTGGCGTCCGGGGTCGCGTTCCGCATCTTCCTGGCGCTGATCCCCTCGATGATCGCCGCGGTGGCGATCTTCGGCCTGGTGGCGGATGCGAGCCATCTGCGCGGGCTGGTGGAAAGCAGTTCCGCGATCCTGCCCGGCGCCGCCGCCGAGTTCTTCACCGATCAGCTGAAGCGAGCGGTCGAGAGCGCGAGCGGCGGCATCGTGTCGGTCAGCATGGCCGTGGGCATCTTCGCGGCCACGTCGGCAGCCGTCGCACTCGTCAGAGCTCTCAACCGCGCGTACGACGTCACCGAGCGGCGCCCGTTCCTCGCCCAGCGGGGTATCGCACTCGTGCTGACGGTGGCGCTGTTCGGGGCGCTGCTCGGCCTGGTGGCGCTGCTGGTGGCGGGCCCCGTCCTCGAGCGCGTGCTCTTCCCGGAGGCGCTGTACCGCAACGGCCTGGACGCGCTGCTCACGGTGGCGCGGGTGGCCGCCGCGATCGTGCTGGTCATGCTGCTCTTCGCCTTCGTGTTCTGGATCGGGCCCAACCGGGAGCGCCCGCGGTGGCAGTGGTTCACCCCGGGCGCCGTGGTGGGCGTCGTCGGATGGTTGGCGCTGTCCTCCGGGTTCGCCCTCTATACGCGGATCACCGCGAGCGACTACGCCGAGAGCGGCACGTACGGGACCCTCGGCGGCATTGTGGTCCTGCTGCTGTGGCTGTGGCTGTCCCACGTCGTCCTGCTGGCCGGGGCGGAGCTCAACTCCGAGTTGGAGAAGGCCCGCGCCCGCCACGTCGCGACGGTCGACGGCTCCGGCTTCGCCGTTGCTGAACCCAGCGGCGAGCCGGTCAGCGTCGATGCGGAGCCGTCCGCCGCACCCGCGGCGGAGCGGCTGGTGCCCACCGAGACGCGAGCGGAACCGCCCCCCCGCGCCGGGGGCGGGAGCCCGCGCCTGAGGTAGTCTCGGTCGCGGCGTGCCGGGAAGTCTGGTCGGCGCTCCCGCGCACGGCTGCGCGGGGGTCCTGTCGGTGTCGGCGGCCTCTGCCGCCCCTCGACCCAGGAGCGCACTTGCTGCTCGCGTTGCTCGGGCTCCACGCGGTGCTGGCCGCCGCCGCGCCCGCCGTCTCCCGCCGTCTCGGTCGCGGGGTCTTCGCCGTGTGCGCCGTCGCGCCCGCCGCAACGGTGGCCTACGCGCTCGCGCGAGCCCCTGCGGCGTTCGACGGGGCCCCCGCCTCCGAGACGGTGGCATGGGCCGGGAGGCTCGGGCTGGACCTGCAGCTGCGGCTCGACGCCTTCGCGGTGCTGATGGTCCTGCTGGTCTCCGGCATCGGCGTGCTGATCTTCGCCTACTGCGCCTGGTACTTCGGCCCGCGCCCGGACCTGGGGCGCTTCGCGGCGACGCTGCTCGCGTTCGCGGGTTCCATGCTCGGCGTGGTGCTCGCCGACAACGTGCTGGTCCTGTACGTGTTCTGGGAGCTCACCACCGTCACGTCCTACCTGCTGATCGGCTTCGACCACGAGAAGGGCTCGGCGAGGGCGGCGGCGCTCCAGGGCCTGCTCGTGACCGCCGCCGGCGGCCTGGTGATGCTCGCCGGCCTGGTGGTCCTCGGCGAGGCGGCCGGCACCTACACGCTGTCGGCCATGCTCGCCGATCCTCCCGCCGGCGGCGCCGCGACGGCCGGGGCGCTCCTCGCCCTGGGCGGAGCGTTCACGAAGTCGGCCCAGGTCCCATTCCACTTCTGGCTGGCGGGGGCGATGGCCGCCCCGACGCCGGTCAGCGCCTACCTGCACTCGGCCACCATGGTGAAGGCCGGCGTCTACCTGGTGGCGCGGCTGGCGCCCGCGTTCGCGCTGCTGGGGGGCTGGCGGGAGCTCGTCGTGGGGGTGGGCGTCGCCACGATGCTGCTGGGCGGCTGGCGGGCGCTGCGCCAGCACGACCTGAAGCTGCTGCTGGCCTACGGCACGGTCAGCCAACTCGGCTTCATGATGATCCTGCTCGGCGCCGGGGTGCCGGAGGCGACCCGCGCCGGCGCCGTGCTGCTGCTGGCCCACGGCGCCTTCAAAGCGGCGCTGTTCATGGTCGTCGGGATCGTCGACCACCAGGCCGGCACCCGCGACCTCCGGCGCCTGTCCGGACTCGGCCGGCGGATGCCCGCCACTTTCTGGGTGGCCGTGGTCGCAGCCGCGTCGATGGCGGGGCTGCCACCCCTGTTCGGCTTCGTGGCAAAGGAGGCGGCGTTCGAGGCGTACCTGCACGGCGGCATCGGGCCGATCGGGCCGATCGCCCTGGGGGGCATGGCCCTGGGCTCCGTCCTCACGTTCGCCTACAGCGCCCGCTTCGTCTGGGGAGCCTTCGCGGACAAGCCGGACGTCGCGAGGGCCGGCCACGACGGCGCGGGCGCGCACGCGCCGCCCGCCGCCTTCCTGGCGCCGGCAGCCCTGCTGGCCGTCGTCACCGTCGCCATCGGTGTGCTGCCGAGCTTCGCCGCCGGCCTGGTCAACGCGGCCGCCGCCGCGCTGGACCCCGCGGTCGAGCCCGGGACGCTCGCGCTGTGGCACGGGTTCAACCTCGCCCTA
This sequence comes from Euzebyaceae bacterium, assembly GCA_013696915.1. GTDB lineage: Bacteria > Actinomycetota > Nitriliruptoria > Euzebyales > Egibacteraceae > JACCXR01. The sequence goes on along the minus strand of JACCXR010000066.1, from coordinate 4,492 downwards.
TGGCTCTCCGCCCTCGTCATCGTGGCCGGCGTGGCGCTCTTCGCTCGCCGGCGTGAGGTCGAGCACCTCCAGGCCCGCCTGCCTTCGATGGTGGACGCGGCCCAGGCCTACCACGGCCTGGTGAAGGGCCTCAACCGGGGCGCCGACCGGGTGACCGGCCTCGTGCAGAACGGTTCGCTGCCGGTCTACCTTGGGACCATCCTGCTCACGGTCGTCGCCCTGCCGCTGCCGGCCCTGCTCTCCGGGGGGCTGCCGACGCCCGACGGCGTCATCGCGGAGTCGCTGCTGCAGCTCGCCGTCATCGGCGGTGTCGCGGTCGCTGCGATCGGCACCGTGCTCGCCAGGCGCCGCTTCGCCGCCGTGCTGTTCCTCGGAGGGGTCGGCTACGGGGTGGCGATCCTGTTCGTCGTCCAGGGTGCGCCTGACCTGGCGCTCACGCAACTCCTGGTGGAGACGCTGAGCCTGGTCGTCTTCGTCCTGGTGCTGCGCCACCTTCCCGAGAACTTCGAGGTCCACCACTGGCGGCTGGGCCAGGCGTTCCGCCGGGCGGTCGCAGGCCTCGTCGGGGTGTTCGTGTTCGTCTTCGTGCTGGCCGCCGGACAGGCACGCACGTCGCCGCCGGTGTCGGAGGCCTACCTGGCCCAGGCGCTGCCCGAAGCCGGCGGCCGCAACGTCGTGAACGTGATCCTGGTCGACTTCCGGGGCTTTGACACCCTCGGCGAGATCACCGTGCTGGCGGTCGCGGCCCTCGGGATCGCCGGGCTGGTGCGGGCCCGGCGGCGGGAGCGCGGGGACGAGGAGCCGGCCTGATGCCCGGTTCCCTGATACTCGACACCGTGACCCGCGCCGTCTTCCACACCATCTGGGTGCTGTCGCTGTACCTGCTCTTCGCCGGGCACAACGCCCCGGGCGGGGGCTTCGTCGGCGGTCTCGTCGGCGGCGCGGCGCTGGTGCTGCGCTACGCGGGAGCCGGCTCCGACGGCGTGCGGCAGGCGGTGCGCCTGCGACCGGAGGCGCTCCTCGGCGGCGGGCTGCTGCTCGCCGGCGCGACCGGCCTGGCCCCCTGGCTCGCCGGGCGGGAGTTCCTGTCCAGCGCCAGCCTCGACATCGCCGTGCCGATCGTCGGCGAGGTGCACGCCACGTCGGCCCTGCCGTTCGATATCGGCGTCTATCTGGTGGTCGTCGGGCTGGTGCTCGGCGCGCTCGTCACCCTCGGGGCCGAGGAAGAGCAGGAGGAGGCGTGAACCTCGGACTCGCGGCGCTCGTCGGGATCCTGTTCTCCGTGGGCACCTACCTGCTGCTGCAGCGCACCCTCACGCGCATCGTCATCGGGATCGCACTGCTCGGCCACGCCGCCAACCTCCTGCTGCTCGTCGCCGGCGGGCGCGCGGGCCGCCCGCCGCTGATCACCAACGAGCCGGGCCCGGCCTTCGTGGACCCGCTTCCGCAGGCGCTGGCGCTGACGGCGATCGTGATCGCCTTCGGCGCCATTGCGCTGCTGCTGACCCTGGCCTGGCGCAGCTTCGTCCTGCACGGCGAGGACGAGGTCGAGGACGATCTCGAGGACCGGCGGATCGGCCGCCTGGCCGACGGGGCACGGGAGTGAACGTCCTCGTCCCGCTGCCGGTCGTCCTCCCGCTCGTCGCAGCGGCAGCGTCCGTGCTGCTGCAACGGTGGCTGCGCGTCCAGCAGGCGTTCGGCGTGCTGGCCTGCGTCGGGACCCTCGCGGCGTCGATCGCCCTGCTCGCCCGGGTGGAGTCCGGCGGCGTCTCCGCGGTGCAGCTCGGGGGCTGGCCGGCACCCGGGGGGATCACGCTGGTCGCCGACCGCTTCAGCGCCATCATGCTGGTGGTCTCGACGGCCGTCGTCCTCGCCGTCCTCGTCTACGCACTCGGCCAGCTCGACGCCGCGCACGAGTCGCTGTACTTCCACCCCGTGTACCTGGTGCTGGTCGCCGGGGTGTCCGCGTCCTTCCTGACCGGCGACCTGTTCAACCTGTTCGTCGCGTTCGAGATCATGCTGACCGCGTCCTACGTCCTGATCACGCTCGGCGGCAGCGGCGCGCAGGTGCGCGCGGGCATGACGTACGTCGTCATCAGCCTGGTCGCCTCGACGCTCTTCGTCGCCGGCGTGGGGCTGGTCTACGCCGCCACAGGGACGGTGAACATGGCCGACCTCTCGCAGCGTCTCGCCGAGGTGCCTGGCGACCTGCGGATGGCGCTCGGCCTGCTGTTCGTGTGCGTCTTCGGGATCAAGGCGGCGATCTTCCCGCTCTTCTTCTGGCTGCCGGACGCCTACCCGACCGCGCCGTCCCCGGTCACGGCGGTCTTCGCGGGACTGCTCACCAAGGTGGGCGTCTACGCGATCATCCGCACGCAGACGCTGCTGTTCGTCCCCGTCGGCCGCCCGTCGGTCGTGCTGCTGGTCATCGCCGGCGCCACCATGGTCGTCGGCGTCCTGGGCGCCATCGCCCAGAACGACATCAAGCGCATCCTCAGCTTCCACATCGTCAGCCAGATCGGCTACATGGTGATGGGCCTCGCGTTGTTCACGCTGGCCGGGCTGGCAGGCGCGATCTTCTACATCGTCCACCACATCATCGTGAAGACGGCGCTCTTCCTGGTCGCGGGCATCATCGAGACCGCGACCGGCACGGCGGCCCTCTCCCGACTGGCGGGGCTGGTGCGACGCGCTCCCCTGGTGGCGGCGCTGTTCGCCGTGCCCGCGCTGAGCCTGGCGGGCTTCCCGCCGTTCAGCGGGTTCGTGGCCAAGCTCGCGCTGGTGCGGGCCGGGCTGGAGGTCGGCCAGGGTGTCATCGTCGGCGTGAGCCTGGCGGTGAGCCTGCTGACCATCTTCTCCATGTCGAAGATCTGGGGCGGCGCGTTCTGGGGATCGCTGACGGAGCAGGAGGTGAGCCCCACGCCCGAGGCCGTGCCGCGGCCGGTGCCCGCCGGCGGGGCACGCCTGCGCGTGCCCCCGACGATGCTGCTCAGCACCGCCGCCCTGGTCGCCCTCAGCCTGGCGGTCGCCGTCGCCGCCGGGCCGCTCTACGCGCTCAGCGAGCGCGCCGCCGCGAACCTGCTCGACACGACCGCCTACGTCACCGCGGTGCTGGGATGACCCTCCGCCGGGTGCCGCACGTCGCGTGGCTCGCCGCCGTCTGGGTGGCGCTATGGGGGGACGTGACCGCGGGGAACGTCCTCGCCGGCGCGGCCGTCGCCGTGGGGCTGGTCAGCGTCTTCCCGGGCGCGCGTCCCGGGCCGGCCGCCCCCGTCCGCCCGGCCGCCCTGCTGCGGTTCGTCGGCTTCTTCGTCTGGCAGGTCATCAAGGCGAACGCGATCCTCTCCTGGGAGATCGTCACCCCGAAGAGGCATCTCGAGGCGGGCATCGTAAAGATGGAGTTGCACACGCAGTCCGACGCGGTGATCACGCTGATCGCCAACGCCATCACGCTGACGCCCGGGACGCTGGCCCTCACGGTGCACCGCGGGGGGCCGCTCCCCATCCTGTACGTGCACATCCTCCACCTGCACGACGTCGAGTCGGTGCGGTGCGATCTCGCGCAGACCGAGCGGCTGGCGATCGCGGCGTTCGGCGGCGCAACCACGCAGCAGCGGACCTCGGCGGTGCGTCGGTGACGGCCGTCACCACCGTGTGCCTGGCGGTCCTGGTCGTCGCCGGCCTGCTGTGCCTGGTCCGGCTGGCGCGTCCGGGCTCGCTGGCCGACCGCATCGTCGCGCTCGACACCCTCCTGGTCGTCACCGTCACCGGCATCGCCGTGGCCGCCGTCCGCAGCGGAAGCGGGGCGTTCCTCGACGCGCTCCTGGTGACGTCGCTGCTCGGCTTCGTCGGCACGACCACGGTCGCGCGCTTCATGGAGCGGCGCGGGCCATGAGCGCCGCCGACCTCGTCGTGGCCGCCCTGCTGCTGGTCGGCGTGACCTTGAGCCTGCTGGCGGCCGTCGGGCTCAACAGGTTCACCAACGTCTACTCGCGCATGCACGCGGCGACGAAGCCCGCCACGCTCGGGGTGGTCCTCGTCGCCGCGGCGGCGTCCACCCGGATGGCCGACCCCGACGACACCGTGAAGCTGCTCGTCGTCATCGTGCTGCAGCTCATCACGGCACCCGTCGGCGCGCACCTCGTCGGCCGCGCCGCCTACCGCGGCGGGACCCCGCTCGGACCGCTGACCCTCGACGAGCTTGCCGAGGCCGAACACCGCCGCGACGGGCAGGCATCCTGATCGTGGTCGGGGGCTCCGGCCGTGGATCGCCGGGTCGCCTGTCGCAGGTCCCTTCTAGCATCGCCGTCGATGGCCAGGTCCAAGACACAGGCGCGGTGCACCGCGTGCGACCGCGTCGAGCCGCGGTGGGTGGGACGCTGCCCGGGGTGCGAGGCCTGGGGCACGGTCGTCGAGGAGACGGCGCCCGCGCCGGCGATGGCCGCCGCCGCGGCGCAGGGGCCGCACGCAGTGGTCCCGCCCCGGCCGGCGC
>JACCXR010000057.1 GCA_013696915.1 Euzebyaceae bacterium | reverse complement strand
GCGTCGGGCGGACGGGCGTCGGCGGTCGCGGCTTCGTCGGACGGGCGATCCTCACCGGCGCCTCGCGGGCCGTTCGCCGGCCGCCCGTGGGTGCTGCTCACCGATGACGCTCCCGCGTCGCCGGACCGGTCACAGGTGTGCCCCTCGGCGTCAGGGGCTCGGTGTCGGCGGTCCGCCGTCGCGTGGGGACGGGACGATCGATGACGCGCCGTTCGCGCGGTCCCGCGTGGGGCAGCGTCCGCCGATCGACGACGCAGGACGGGCCCTCCAGGCCGGACGGTGCGACGCTGCCGCGCCGATCCGACCGCGCCGCGGCCGCGCGCCGGACCGCGAGGACGGCGAGGACGGCGAGGACCGTGACGGCCGCGGCCAGCACTCCGGCGATCACCAGGGGCGCCCCGCCCCAGACGGCGGCGGTCAAGACCGCACCGCCCGGCGGGCCGGGGGATGCGCACGGGCGCCCTCGAGCAGCAGGCTCCGGTTCGCCGCCGCCAGCGCGACCAGCTCCGCCGTGGACGCCAGGAACGACGACCGGTGCTCGGAGAGGATGCCGCTCCACGGGGCCGGTGCGGCATCGGCCAGGCGGCGGAGCGTCGGGGTGCCGTGCAGGCCGAGCTCGCCGCCGACGCGCTGGACCTCCACGGCGCGGTCGAGCTCGGCGCGCTTGACCGCGCCTGCCACCGCCTCAATCTCGCGGGTGGTGTGCTGCAGCCAACGGCTCTCCCCGGCGGTGAGCATGGCGTGTTCGACCTCGAGCTTGAACACGAGCAGCTCGATGAGCTGCCGTTCGCGCCACAGGATGTTCGAGACGTCGCTGAGCGACACCGGGGCCCCTCCTCGTTCGTTACGGCCGAAAGACTCATCGGCCGCGCGCGGCAAGAGTGCAGCGGTGCGCCGGTTCTTTAGGTGAGCAACCCCAGCTCCATGGCGCGCGCGAGCGCGTCGTGGCGGCCGCTCGCGTCGAGCTTGGCGTAGATGTGGGACAGGTGGGTCTTGACCGTCGCCGCGCTCACGTGCAGCGCGGAGGCGATCTCCTTGTTCGACGACCCCTGCGCGAGCCGCGCCAGGACCAGGCGCTCCTTGGACGTCAGGCCCCCGCCGCCATCCGCGTCCACCGCCGGGGTGGGAGAGGGCGCGCCGGCGAGCAGGGACAGCAGCGGACCGGTGACCACGCGCTCGCCGGCGAGCACGCGCCCCACGGCCGCGCCCAGCTCTGATTGGCCGACGGAGCGGAGCAGCAGGGCGTCGGTCTCCAACGTCAGCAGCTCTCGGAGCTCGGAGCTCGGAGTGCGGGTGAGCAGCGCGATCACCCGCGGGCCCCGCGGGCCCTGCCGGACCGAGCGGATCACCTCAATGAGCGAGCAGTCTCCCGGGGTGCCGACGATCAGGATGGAGGCCCGCTCGGTGCGGGCGAGGTGCAGCCCCTCGGCCGCAGCCGCGGCCTCGCCGACCAGCCGGATGCCCTGCTCCTGCAGGACCTGCGCCACGCCGGCGCGCACCAGCGGCCACTCGTCGATGACGACCGCCGTTCCCCGGAGGTCCGCGGCCTGCCCCGGCGGGGCCATGCGGGACGCCATGCGCCGGTCGCCCGTCCGACGCTCGAAGGGCACTCCGACGGCGACCCGGCGCCGGTCGCCGCCGCGCCGGTCGACGGGGGCGCTCTCGCTAGCGTCGCTCGCGTGCACCCAGCGAGTATGCGACGTCACGCGGCGTACGTCCACGCGGGAGTGACTGGTCAGGAAGGACTATTCCGACTGACCCGGACGGGCCATCGGAGCGTGGCGGGATGCGGACAAGTCGGACACGCGAATTCCCCCGGGTGGCGGATGCGCCGGCGCCTGCCAGCGACGAGAGTTCGACCCATGGAAACCAACGTGCAGCAGATCTCCCCCGACCGTCGCGAGACCGAAGACCGCCTGGTCCGCGACCACCTGGCGCTCGTCCAGTACGGCGTGTCGGAGATCGCCAGCCGCGTGCCCCGCCACGTGTCCCGTGACGACCTGGTCTCCGCGGCGATGTTCGGGCTGGCCCAGGCGGCACGGACCTACGAGCCCGAGCGCGGCATCGCCTTCAACCGTTACGCGATGATCCGGATCCGCGGTTCGCTGCTGGACGAGCTGCGCAACCGGGACTGGGCAAGCCGCTCCGTGCGGTCGATGGCCCGCAAGATGGACTCGGCCAGCGACCAGCTCACGGTGAGGATGGGCCGCACCCCCTCGCTCGAGGAGACGGCGTCCCAGATGAAGGTCGCACCGACGGTGCTGCGGAAGGTCGTGGACGACGTCCACCGGGGCACCGTGCTGAACTACGAGTCGCTGATCGTCGACGGTCAGGTCGGGGACCTGCTGCCGGCCGACGGCGACAGCCCGCACGACATCATCGTCGAACGCGAACGGCGCGCGTACCTCATGGATGCCGTCGTCGCCCTGCCCGAGCGGCTTCGCACCGTCGTCGTCGGCTACTTCTTCGAGGAGCGCCCGATGCAGGACATCGCCGACGAGCTGGGCGTCAGCGAGTCGCGCGTGTCGCAGATGCGCGCCGAGGCGCTCGAGTTGATGAAGGCCGGCATGGACGCCAGCCTCGAGCCCGACGCCGTGCCGGCCGAGCCCCGCCCGAACGGCAGGCTCGCCCGCCGCAAGGCCGCCTACTACGCCGCCGTGGCCTCCGGCTCGGACCATCGGACCCGCGTCAGCGCGAGGACGGAACCGGTGCAGCAGCGCATCGCTGCACGCTCCGCCTGAGGCCGCAGACGCAGGGTGGTCGTTTGACTCAACCTCTCCCGCCAGCTGCCGAGTAGCGGCTACCGGCCGCGGACGGCCGGAAGAAGGAACAAGGACGCCGACGTGATCATGCTCACCCGCCTCTCCGGACAGGCCTTCGCGCTCAACAGCGACCTCATCGAACGCGCCGAGGCCACGCCCGACACCGTCGTCACGCTGGTGGACGGCACGAAGCACGTCGTCAGCGAGAGCGTCGCCGAGGTGGCGCAGCGCGTGAAGTCCTTCCGCGCCTCGGTGCTCGCCCTGGCCACGGACTTCGAAGCCGACCAGGGCGGCGTCCCTTCGCTCAGACTGCTTCCCAGCGACCCTGCGGGGAACTGAGCCAGCCCCACGCAACGGGCCGCTGAGGTCCCGCCCTCCGGTACAGCCCGTCTCAGAGCGGTTTCATCCACTCCGGAGCTTGGCCGGCCGAACAACGCCGACCAGGGGCATCCAGTACGGGGTCCCCGTGCCCGACACCCGGTCGGCGCGAAGCCTGGGGTGAGGGGCAGGTGCGAGACCCACTGGCTGTGTGTCGAAGCCTCCGAGCGGTTGTGTGGAGGACGGGGCCTCAACGGCCCGATCGTCTGCGCTCCAGCCTAGCCGCTCCGCGGGCCGGCTGACTCAGTCGTCGCCGACGATCCCCATCCGCATCGCCACGGCGACCGCGGCGGTGCGGTTGCGAGCGCCCAACCGGTCGAAGACCTCCTGGCAGTGCGCCTTCACGGTCCGCTCGGTAACGCCGAGCCGCACCGCGATCTCGGGGTTCGTGAGCCCGTCCTTCAGGTACATGAGCACTTCCTGCTGCCGCGGCGAGAGGACCGGCCTGGCCACGACGGGCGCGAGCTCGATCATCTCGGTCTTGTCGTCGCCCTCCATCTGGGCGCTGCGGTCCTCGAACCGGGTCTCGACGGTGCCGAAGCGGACGGTGTCCCCGTGCCGCAGCGCGGTCGCACCCGCGACCTGATCACCGTTGATGAACGTCCCGCCGGTCGAGCCGAGGTCTTCCAGCAGCACCGCGCCGGCGGTCCTGCGCACGGCGGCGTGGGTGCGGCTGACGTGGGGATCGGCCAGCTTGAGGTCGCTGCCCTCCCGTCGCCCGAGGATCTGCTCGTCGGAGTCGACGACCAGGACGATGCCGCGGAGGGGCCCGTCGCTGGTGACGACGAACATCGGCAGCGGTGTGAGACGCTTTGCCGGGCCTACCACGAGCCGACCTCCTGTCGCCGCCGTGCGTGGAGCGCGTCGACGACCTCCCGGGGAGTCGTCCGCGCACCGATCTCCGAGTCCTTGCGCCCGCCGTGGAAGTCGCTGCCGCCAGTCGACAGCAGCCCCCGCTCGTCCGCCGCCCGGCGCCAGTAGGCGGCGACGACCTCGTCGTGGCCCACATGGTCGGACTCGATCCCGGCCAGACCCTCCACGACGAGGCGGTCGAGGAGCGCCAGGTCCGTGCCCGCCTCGCGCGTGGCCAGGCCCGGGTGCGCGAGCACAGCGACGCCGCCGGCCCGCACGATGAGCCGCACCCCGGCCTCGGGCGACAGCGCAGCCTTCGGCTCGTAGGCCGGCCCGCCGTCGGCGAGCCACAGGTCGAAGGCGGTGGCATGGTCGGCCACCGCGCCCGCCTCGACGAGCGCGGCGGCGACGTGCGGACGCCCGAGCGGGGCGGTGCCCGCGAGCGCGTGGACGCGGTCGAGGGCGACGTCGATCCCGAGCGCCTGAAGCTTGGCCACCATCGCGGCCGCCCGCCGCGCACGCTCCCCGCGGAGGCGCTCGAGCTCGGCGGTCATCGCGGGATCGTCGCCGTCGACCCAGTACGCGAGGAGGTGCACCCCGCGATCCCCGAGCTCGGTGGACAGCTAGAGCCCGGGGACCAGTTCGATGTCGTGCCGCTCACAGGCCTCGGCGGCCCGCTCCCACCCGGCCGTGGTGTCGTGATCGGTCGCCGCGAGCCCCGCCAGACCCGCCGAGGCGGCCATCGCCGCGTTGTCCTCCGGCGACGTCGTGCCGTCGGAGAACACCGTGTGCGTGTGCAGGTCGAAGCTCACGCGCGCAACGCTACCGCGGTCCCGCCCGGACGGGGTGCAGGGTCCCCGGTGCCGGTCAGGTGAAGGCGTTCTCGCCGGTCAGGTGCCTGCCGAGCAGCAGGCGCTGGATCTGGCTGGTGCCCTCGTACAGGGTCGTGACGCGGGCGTCCCGCAGGTACCGGCCGACCGGGTACTCGTCGGAGTAGCCGTACCCGCCGTGGACCTGGACGGCCCGGTCGGCGTTGCGCACGGCGGCCTCCGAGCAGAAGGTCTTGGCCACGCTCGACTCGACCGTGTGGCGCTCGCCCTTCATGTGCTTCCAGGCGACCTTCCAGTAGAGCGCTCGCGACGGCTCCAGGTCGAGGTAGATCTCGGCGATGAGCTGCTGCACCAGCTGGAACGAGCTGATCTTCCTGCCGAACTGGATGCGCTCGTCGGCATACCGCACGGCGGCGTCGAGGCACGCCTGCGAGATGCCCGTGGCCCCGGCGGCGAGGGAGAAGCGGCCGGAGTCGAGCGCGTTGAGCGCGATCTTCAGCCCCTGCCCCACCTCCCCGAGGCGGTAGTGGTCCGGCACCCGCACGTCGCGCAGGACGACCTCGGCGGTGTCACCGGCCCGCAGGCCGAGCTTGCCGTGGATGGAGTGCCCGTCGTACCCGGGACTGTCCTGGGGGACGAGGAAGGCGGTGATGCCCTCGTCCCCGGCTCTGGCGAAGACGATCGTGAGGATGCCGCGGGCCCCGTTGGTGATCCAGATCTTCGACCCGTTGAGAATCCAGTCGTCGCCGTCGCGGCTGGCGCCGGTCGTCATCGACGACGGGTCCGAGCCGGCGCCCGGTTCGGTGAGCCCGAACGCGCCCAGCCCCTCGGTGGCCAGGCGCGGCAGCCACTCCCGGCGCTGCTCCTCGGTGCCCCAGTTGAGCAGCGCCGTCGCGACCAGCCCGACGTTCACGCTGACCATCGACCGGATTGACGCGTCGGTGCGGCCGAGCTCCTCGACGATCAGCCCGTAGGAGAGGTAGTCGACCCCCATCCCGCCGTAGGTCTCCGGGACCGGAGCACCGAGGAAGCCGATCTCGAACAGCCGCGGCAGGAGCTCGTCGGGGAAGGCCTCGGTCCGGTCAAGCTCCCGCGCCCCGGGCGCGACCTCGGCGTCGCAGAAGTCGCGCGCGAGCTGGCGGATCTGGGCCTGCTCCTCGGTGAGGTCGAAGTCCACGGCGGGGCTCTCCTGGTGACGGCGGCGGGGAGATCCTACGCCGGGACCGCGGCCGGGACCGCGGCCGGGCCAGCGCCGGCCGTGGCCCTCCGGGCGCCCCCGAGCGTGTCGCGGGCCGCGGATAGTCTTGGCCCCGCCCACCTCGGAGCTGGAGGCTCGCGTGCACGAGATCGCCGAACTCGCCCTCGACGAGGCGGTGGCCGCCGGAGCGTCGTACGCCGACGTGCGCGGCGTCGTCGCGGAGCACGAGTCGCTGTCGGTGCAGGACCAGCGGGTGGAGGGCGTCGCACGCCAGACGAGCAGGGGCGTCGGGATCCGCGTGCTCGTCGGCGGCTCGTGGGGGTTCGCCGCGACCGCCCGCCTGGCGCGGCAGGAGGTCCTCGCGACGGCGCGGCTGGCGGTGCAGGTCGCCGAGGCCAGCGCGACCGCGCAGCGCCGGCCGGTCCGGCTGGCACCCGTCGAGGCCGCGCGCGGCACCTGGGCCACCCCGCACGAGCGCGACCCGTTTGACGTGCCGCTCCCCGAGAAGCTCGAGATGCTGCTCGCCGCCACCGCAGCCGCGCGGCAGGTCACCGGGCTCACGTTCGCGAAGGCCTCGGCGGACGCGTGGCGCACGACGACGACACTGGTGTCCAGCGAGGGGGCCGACCTGCACCAGACCGTCCTCCAGGTCGCCGGCGGCGTCGAGTGCATCGCCGTCGGCGAGCGCGAGGTCCAGGTCCGCTCGTTCCCGAACTCCTTCCGCGGCTACTGCGGCTCCGGCGGATGGGAGGACGTCGCCGCGCTGGACCTGGCCGGGCAGGCTCCGCGGCACGCCGAGGAGGCCGTCGCCCTGCTGTCGGCCCCCGACCTGCCCGCCGGCCGCGACACCGTGGTCATCGACGGCAACCAGTTGGCCCTCCAGGTCCACGAGAGCGTCGGGCACGCATTGGAGCTCGACCGGATCCTCGGCTGGGAGGCCGCCTACGCGGGCACGTCGTTCGTGGGGCTGGACGACCTCGGCCGCCTCCGCTACGGGTCGCCGCTGGTGAACCTCACGCTCGACACAACCACCCCGAAGGCGTTGGGGACGTACGGCTTCGACGACGAGGGGGTGCCGGCGGGACGCACGCCGCTGGTCGTCGGCGGGGTGCTCCAGAGTCTGCTGACCAGCCGGGAGACCGCCCCGCGCGTCGGCGCGGACGCCACCAGCAACGGCACGATGCGGGCGGACTCGTGGGCGAGCATCCCGCTCATCCGGATGACGAACATCCACCTCGAGCCCGGCGAGGGCTCCCTGGAGCAGCTCCTCGACGACACCGGTCGCGGCTTCTTCCTGACGACGAACCGGTCGTGGTCGATCGACGACAAACGCGTCAACTTCCAGTTCGGCTGCGAGGCGGCCTACGAGATCCGCGGCGGCCGCCTGGGCAAGCTCTACCGCAACCCGACCTACGCCGGGCGGACGACCGAGTTCTGGGGCGCCTGCGACGCCATCTCGGGTCCGCAGGCCTGGCGGGTGTACGGCACGCCGAACTGCGGGAAGGGGCAGCCGTCCCAGGTCGCCCGGGTCGCCCACGGCGCCGCCCCCGCGCGCTTCCGCGACGTCACGGTGGGCGTGCGGTGACGGCCCCGGTGGGCAGGGAGGCGATCGAGCGGCTCGCCGACGCGGCGCTCGAGCGGGCGGGGCGGTCGGCGGCCGGCGTCGAGGTCGTCGTCCAGCACGCCGCGGGCGGCCTGACCCGCTTCGCGAACTCCCAGATCCATCAGAACGTCGCCACGGCGGACCTGAGCGTCGGCGTCCGGGTCGTCACAGGCGACGGGAGGGTGGGCGTCGCGGGCGCGCACACCGACGACCCCGCGACGGTCGCGGACACCGTCGACCGGGCGCTGGAGATCGCCCGCGTCTCGCCGCCCGACCCCGAGTTCCCCGGCCTCGCCCCGCCGGCGGGG
>JACCXR010000040.1 GCA_013696915.1 Euzebyaceae bacterium | reverse complement strand
GGCGCCGGGCTGCTTTTCGGCGCCGGACTGGCGCCCGCCGCCAGCGTCTTGTCCGACGCCGTCACGACCGTCGACCGGAACCTGCTCGACTTCCCGCCGCTCGGCGACATCGTGCGCGAACCCGACGAGCGCAGCGTGGTCCTGGCCGCCGACGGGAGCGTGCTCGCCGTCCTGCGGGCGTTCAATCGCACCACCGTCCCGCTCGACGAGATCCCCGAGCACGTCCAGGACGCCGTCGTCGCCACCGAGGACGCCAGGTTCTGGGACCATCGCGGGGTCAACTGGGAGGCGGTCGCCCGTGCGGCTGTCGGCAACGTCACCGCGGGTGAGATCACCAGCGGCGCCTCCACGATCACCCAGCAGCTCGTCAAGAACCTCACCGGCCGGGACGCACAGACCGTCGAGCGCAAGCTGCAGGAGGCGGTCTACGCGATCGAGCTCGAGGAGCGGCTCGACAAGGAGCAGATCCTTGAGCTGTACCTCAACGACGTCTACCTCGGCAACGGCGTCTACGGCATCGCCACCGCCGCCGAGTTCTACTTCGGCAAGGATGTCGGCGACCTCACGATCCCCGAGGCCGCGCTGCTCGCCGGGATCATCCGCTCGCCGGAGGGCAACAACCCCGTCGAGGACCCGATCGATGCGATCCTGCGGCGCAACATCGTGCTCGGCCAGATGGCGCGCGAGGAGTTCCTCACCGAGGAGCAGGCACGGGAGCTCAAGGCGACCCGGCTGGAGCTCGACCTGTCCCCCCTGCCGGAGGACTCGGAGCCCTTCTTCGTCTCCTACGTCCGCCGGCTGCTCCTGGCCGACCCGGCGCTGGGACCCGACGTCGCGAGCCGCGACCGCCTGATCCTCCGCGGCGGCCTGGAGATCCGCACGACGCTCCAGCCGGCCGTCCAGGAGATCGCGGAGTCGGCCGTCCGCGACGTGCTGCCCGACGTCGAGGGGCCGCAGGCGGCGCTCGTCGCCGTCGACCCGCGCAGCGGCGCCATCCTGGCCGTCGGGTTCGGCCCCAAGGAGTTCGGCCAGGGGCCGGGACGCACGGAGGTCCTGCCCGCGGTGCCGGGTGTGGGGTCGAGCTTCGGCCGCCAGCCGGGCTCGGCGTTCAAGGCGTTCGAGCTGGTCGCCGCCCTGGAGGACGGGGTCTCGCCCGCCTACACGGTCGACACGCCGTCGCCGTACGTGCCCTCCGGTTTCTGCGCCGGGCTCGACACACCCTGGCGGCCGGGCAACTACTCCGACGGCGGCGGCGGGTCGCTCAACATGGCGCAGGCGACCGCCAAGTCCAGCAACGTCTACTTCGCGCACCTCGTCGACGAGTTCACCGGCCCCGAGAAGCTCGTCGAGGTCGCGCGGCGCATGGGCATCACGTCCGCCGAGCTGCAGCCGAACTGCTCGGCCGTCCTCGGCGGCGAGGAGGTCTACCCGCTCGACATGGCCTCGGCGTTCGGCACGCTCGCGAACGACGGCATCCACTGCCGGCCGTACGCGATCGCCGAGGTCCTTGACCGCGACGGTGCTGTGATCTCCTCCGGCGGCGGATCCTGCGAGCAGGCCGTCGAGCCCGGCATCGCCCACAGGGCCACCGCCCTGCTGCGCGGGCCGATCGACAACGGCACCGCCAGCCGCAACGGCGACATCGGCCGCCCGGCCGCCGGCAAGACCGGGACGACGCAGGACTACAACGACGCGTGGTTCGCCGGCTTCATCCCCCAGCTGTCGGCGGCGACGTGGGTGGGGTACGAGGTCCAGACCCCCATGCGGGACCCGCGCTGCTCCGGCGGCAACGTGACCGGCGGGTGCCTCCCGACGATGATCTGGCAGCGGTTCATGACCGCCGCCATCGCCGCGCTGGACCTGCCGGTCGAACCCTTCCCCGCCCCGCCGCCCCTGCCGACGGGCACCGTGCCCGACGTCGTCGGCCAACCGGTCGAAGAGGCCGAGGCCGTCCTCGCCGAGGCCGGCTTCGGCGCCGAGGCGACGGTCGTGGGCGACTACCGGCCGGCCGGCACCGTGATCGGGCAGAGCCCCGCCGGCGGCACCACCACGGAGACCGGTTCTCTGGTCGCGCTGACCGTGTCCGACGGGACCGGCGAGCGGCCGGTCGTCCCGAACCTCGTGGGACTGACCGAGGCGGAGGCACGGGCGGCGCTCGCCGCGGCGAATCTCACCGCCACGGTCGTGACCGTGCCCGTCGACGAGCCGAAGCAGGTCGGCCTCGTCGTCGGGCAGCGGCCGCCGCCGGGGACCGCGCTCGACGTGGCACCCGGCGCCGAACCGGACAGCCCGGGTGTCGGCGAGGTGGTCATCGAGGTGGGACGCGAGCGCACCGCCGACGACCCGCCCGCCTCTCCCCCGCCGTCGACCCCCGAGACGGAGCCGCCGACCACCCCGTCCACGCCGCCTTCACCGTCCGAGCCGCCACCGACGCAGCCCCCCACGTCGGCGGCGCCGTCGGAGCCCCCCTCCACGCCGCCGCCGACCACGCAGCCCTCTCCCGCGCCCCCACCGACGGGGCCGCGCTTCCCCCGCCCCACCGGGCCCGGGGTCGTACCCTTGCCCGCCCCGACCGGAACCGACCCGTGAGGCGCCGTTGCCGCTGACCACCTCCGCACGCGCAGGACTGGTCACCGTCGGGCTGGGGGCAGCCACCCTGGCCTACGCCGGGCTCGTCGAACGCCGCTGGTACGCGCTGCGCCGCGACGTCCTGCCGGTCCTGCGGCACGGCGGGCGTCCGCTGCGCATCCTGCACGTCACCGACCTCCATCTGGTGCCAGGGCAGGACCACCGCCTCGAGTTCGCCCGCCGGTGCCTGGAGACCGACCCGGACCTGGTCGTGTCGACCGGCGACTCGCTGGAGGACGAGGGTGCGATCGACTCCGTGGTCGAACTGCACGCGGCGCTGGCGAAGGACCGGCCGGGCGTGGCGGTGCTCGGCGCGCACGACTTCTGGGGTCCCACCTTCCGCAACCCGGCGAGCTACCTGTTCGGCGCGAGCAGGCGGGTTCACGGCCGGCGCCTGTCCACCGGGCGGCTGGTGGACGGCCTGACCGAGGCGGGGTTCGAGGTGCTGCAGAACCGGCGCATCACGATCGACACGGTCGCGGGTCCGGTCGACGTCGCGGGCCTCGGTGACCCGCACGTGAAGCATGACCGCCCGGAGCGGATCGACTGGTCGCAGCCGGTCGCGCCGATGGCGCTGCGGCTCGGCCTGGTCCACGCGCCGTACCGCCGGAGCCTCGACCTGTTCGACCGGCATGGTTTCGACCTGGTCCTCGCCGGCCACACGCACGGCGGGCAGGTCCGGCTCCCCGGCTTCGGCGCGCTCGTGGCGAACTGCGATCTCCCGCTCCGCCAGGCGCGCGGGACGTCGCGGCACGGCACGGACCTGTGGCTGCACGTCTCGGCGGGTCTCGGTCACTCGCGCTACGCCCCGGTGCGCTTCGCCTGCCGCCCGGAGGCCAGCGTCCTCGACCTGGTGACCCCGATTGAGCCTTGACCGGGCAAGCGGGTACGCTGGTCGCTGTCGCAGCAGAAGGTGCCCCGTTCCTGCGCTTCGCTGACCGGGGCACAACGGGATGTAGCGCAGCTTGGTTAGCGCGCCACGTTCGGGACGTGGAGGCCCCGGGTTCAAATCCCGGCATCCCGACTCCAAGACCCGCAGTCGCCCGCCATGCCCGTCTGGCGGGCGGTCGCCGTTCCCAGCCAGGCAGCCATGGATCTCGCCGACTTCCAGACCCAGATGCGCGCCCTCTACGGCGACCGCGACCGCGGGCGCGGCCTCGCGCGCACCTTCGCCTGGTTCACCGAGGAGTGCGGAGAGCTGTCACGGGCGCTGTTCCGCGGCACCCCCGCCGACCGCGAGCACGAGTTCGCGGACGTGCTTGCCTGGCTCGCCTCACTGGCCGACCAAGCCGGCGTCGACCTCGCCCGGGCGGCGCGGCGCTACGCCGACGGCTGCCCGCGGTGCGGGTCCGCGCCATGCGCCTGCGACCGACCGGGTGCGGGGTGACCCTGAGCACGAGGCCACTCGAGGCCGGGGAGGCCGCCGGGGCGGCACGCCGGGCGGCGCTGTCGTTCGGCTCCCAGCCGGACGAGGAGCTCGTCGAGCAATGGCGGGCACGGATCGCCTCAGGGCAGGTCATCGGGGCCGTGGACGACGGCGAGGTGCTCGGCCACTGCCGGGTCACGGCGGTCGACCACTGGTTCGGTGGGCGGCGCGTCCCGACCCAGCACATCGCCTCCGTCGCCGTGCCCCCGGAGCATCGCGGACGCGGGGTCGCGAGCGCCCTCATGCGGGCGCTGATCATCGACGGCCAACGCGCTGGTCTCGGACTGTCGCTGCTGTTCCCGGCGACGACGCGGCTCTACCGCAAGCTCGGGTGGGAGCACGCCGGGGCCCTCCAGTCCTACCGTCTGGACGCCCGCCGGGCGACGGTCGGCGGGCCCGTGATGCGGGCCGTCGACGGCGACGGCGACTGGGCCGCGATCCTCGCCTGCTACGAGCGCTGCGCCCGCGCCACCACCGCGGCGGCCGTCCGCGACGACGAGCTCTGGCAGCGCCGTCGCGAGGCCCCCTACGCCTACGTCCTCCCGGGGGCCACGGCGGGGACGGTCGACGCCTACGTGCTGTTCGCCCACGCTCACGCCCCCGGCGACTGGCAGTACACCATCCAGGTGGAGGATTGGGCCGCGACGACCGCCGACGGGCTCCGGGCGGTCGTCGGGCTGGTCGCCGCTCACGGGACGGTCGGGAAGGACGCGCGGTTCCGCGACGGCGTCCCGGACCGCTGGTCGCTGCTCCTCGGCGAGCCGGACGTGCGGCCCGACGGCGGCATGTTCTGGATGGCCCGGGGGCTGGACCTGCCCACCGCGATCGCCTGTCGGGGATTCCCGCCCGGTCTGTCCGGGACCGCCACGCTCGCCGTTGACGATCCGCTGCTCGACGCCGCCAGCGGGCCGTGGCGGCTGGAGGTCGCCGCCGGCGAGGGTCGCCTCACGCCGGCCGCCGACGCCGAGGTCATGCTCGACGCCCGCGCCGTCGGGCCCCTGTTCACCGGCTTCCGCAGTCCCGCCGAACTGGCCGTCGCGGGGGTCCTGCTGCGTGGCTCCCAGGAGGCGCTCGCCTGGCTGACCGGGGCCTTCGCCGGCCCGCCGCCGACTCTGGTCGACTTCTTCTGACGACTGCCCGCGCGGTATGTCTCCCACAAGGCTCATCCGTGCCGCCCGTCTGGCGTCATCCGCGTCCCTTCAGCGGAGTGCCGGCGCCACGCAGCCCATGTGCGCCAGGCGGGCTGGGCGTGCGGCCGATCAGCCGGCGGGCTGTGTGTTCCGCCGGTTCCGCAGGCGCTGGACGTCGGCTTCGTTGAGCAGCAAGCGAGGGGTGGCGACGGTCGGTGCCGTCGAGCGGCTCCTACGGGCGGCAGGACCGGCCTTCGTCGTCTCGTCCAAGCGCAGGCCCGATCTCGTCGTTCGGGCCGGCGACGAGCCGTCCGAAGACGTGTGCGGCCAGCGCCTGCCTCTGCCGGCAGCGCCCCACGAATCGATCGTGTCCGCACGGAACCCGAGGGTCATCCCTCGCAGCCGATGCCGTCGTCGTCGCCGTCGAGGTGGTGCGGGTCCGGCGGGAACACCTGGAACCGACGAGCGGGTACGCCGCTGCAGTCGATGTCCGGCCGGCCCGGCGTGATGCACACCTCGGGGTAGGCAGGGTCGCAGATGCCGCTCCGGGGCGCCGGTTCGCCAGGGGTCGGGCTCGGACGGTCCAAGGCCCCCTCGACCGGAACGTCCGGCAGCGACGCGCCGGAATGGCAGTGCCCCCAAAGGCCACGTCCCGCGTCACGTGCTGCCTCCTCCGCCGCGACCATCTCCGGGTAGTAGCGGTCGTCGGCGTCGTACAGCTTCGCCCTCGCGTGCCCCGCCGCCACGATGAGTTCGTCTGCGAGGTGCCCGTCCTCGAGGCGCACGTAGCGGATCGCCCGGCCGTAGCGGTCACGATCTTGCGGTCCCGCTCCAGCCTCACTGTCTCGCCCTCGAGGAGGTCGGTGACGAACGCGCTCGCCTCGGGGCCGCCGCAGCCGACGGGCCGCGATGGGTGGACGGTCTCCGGCGCGTCGAGTGCCGGGAGCCGAATCTGCTCCGTTCGGCCCTCGGGCAGATCCCCCGGCTCGAGGACGCGGACACGGATGGTGTCGCCGTCGACGAGGCTCGTCACGGTCGCGCGCTGTCCATCGGCGTCATGGGGCAAAGTGGCGCCGGCGGCCGTCGGGGCCGTGGGCGGCGGGTTCCAGGGGTCCGCGATGCTCCCCGCCGCGCCGAGCCCGGCCGCGCGGAGCCCCGCGCCGGCGAGCACCGCTCCCGTCGCCAGAATGCACAGCCGTACCGCCAGTCCCGTCCTCATGTCTTCCTCGTCGGCGTAGCACACTCCCGCTTGAGCCAAGCGGCGCCGGCCGCCGTTGGTGCTCGCGTCGAGATGCGCGCCTGGCCCTACCCGCCCACGCCTCGGCGCGGACGGGCAGTGTCAGCGGCG
>JACCXR010000038.1 GCA_013696915.1 Euzebyaceae bacterium | reverse complement strand
CGCCTCTCCGTCCAGCGCGAGCGACAGGTGCCTGCGGGCAGCGGCGCAGCGACCGGAATCAGACGGCATCGACCCGCTCCGACTCGGCCAGCCACGCCGCCAACCTGCCGCGCGCGCGGAACACGCGGCTCTTCACGGTGCCCTCCGGCACCTCGAGGATCCCCGCGACCTCGCGATGGGTGAACCCGAAGACCTCGACGAGGACGACGGCCTCGCG
The DNA here is from genome assembly GCA_013696915.1 of Euzebyaceae bacterium. GTDB lineage: Bacteria > Actinomycetota > Nitriliruptoria > Euzebyales > Egibacteraceae > JACCXR01. Next base: position 17,607 of record JACCXR010000038.1, on the reverse strand, counting down.
CAGCTTCGGCGGCAGGCTCGCCAGGGCGGCGGCGATCTCGGCGCGCAGGGAGGCGTCCGCGACCGCCCGTGGCGGCGAGACGGCCCGCAGCAGGCGCTCGCGACGGGCCCGCGCCCGCAGCGCGTCGACCCCGGCGTTGCGGGCGACCTGGAAGACCTACGTCGAGAACTTCGCCTGCGCGCGGTAGGTCCGCAGGCGCTGGTAGACCCGCAGGAACGTCTCCTGGGTGACGTCCTCGGCGAGGGTGGCGTCGCTCAGCAGGTGCCGGAGGAAGTGCCAGACGTGGGCCTGGTAGGCGCGGGTGAGCTCGGTGAAGACGGTGAGGTCGCCGTCGATCGCGACGCGCACGGTCGCCGGGTCGGGCTCGTGCACTGCGTCGCCTCCCTTCGCTCCGGGGGATTCGCTCCCTCATCGCCTGCGACGACGCCAGCGGGCGAATGGTTCAGGAGTACGGCTCGGCGACCAGCGACCAGTCGGGGTTGCGCATCCGCCGGCGTCCGCCCTCCTCCGCGACCGTGCCCTGCATGCGCAGGCCGCCGCCGAGCTCGACGCCGGGCAACGTCGTCCGCCCAGTCCACGTCGCGGTGAGCCGGCCGGAACCGTCGTGGACGGTGACGTCGATCGACCGGCCGGGCACCAGGCGGATCTTCTGCACCACCCCGACGCAGGTGCCGCGGTGGCGCGGCCGCAGCTCGGCGATCGGGGTGGCGTCGCCGAACTCCGCCTGCCAGCGGCGGAGGTCGGCGTCGCGGGTGTCCAGCGGGCTGCCCGGCATGGCCCGAGTGTAGGCGGCCGCACCGCCGGGAAGCGCCGGCCCCGCCCGCGTCGACCCCCGGCCGGGGGACGGCCGCCTGCCCTTGCGCGCCCAGGCGATGCGCGTGACGATGCCCGCACGAGAGGGTGCCGATGACGGCTCCGTCGAGGTGGCCAGTGGACATCATCGTCAAGTCGAAGAACTGCGACGTCCCGCCCCGGCTGAAACAGGAGACGGTCGCCAAGGTCGATCACGCCACCAGGTTCTTCGACCGGCTGGTCGGCATCGAGGTCGTCTTCAGCGCCGAGAGCAACCGGCGGATCGCCGAGCCGGCGCAGGTGGAGGTGACCGCCCGCAGCAAGGGTCATGTCATCCGGGCGCTCGGCATGGGTGAGGACCACCGAGCCGCGGCCGACACGGCCGTCGCCCGGTTCGAACGCCAGCTCGCGCGCTACAAGGCGCGGCTCGTCGACCGCGGCCGCGGCCGCCCCCGCGTCGCCGTGCCGGTGAGCCCGGGCGGCGGCGGCAGGCCGCGGTCGGAGGAACCGGCGGAAGGCGGCTGGCCGCGTCCCCGGATCGTCCGCACCAAGCGGTTCGAGCTCGCGCCCATGCTCCCCGACGACGCCGGGACGCAGCTCGAACTGCTCGGACACGAATTTTTTCTCTTCACCAACGCCTCGACCGGCCGATCAAACGTCGTCTACCGACGCAAGGACGGCGACCTCGGGCTGATCGAGCCCGCGGACTGACTACCCGCCCAGCGTCCGTCTGGTCCGTATTGGCTAGACTGAGCACCCGGATAGGGAAGGCGGCGCGTACAGATGGGCGAGAAGCGGCCAGGCGAGGCCATCCGTGTGATCGTCGCCGACGACCACGCGCTGTTCCGGCGTGGCCTGGAGATGGTCCTGGAGTCCGAGCCGGACATCGAAGTCGTGGCTGAGGCGAACAACGGCAACGAGGTCATCGCGCTGGCCGAGCAGCACATGCCGGACCTCGTGCTGATGGACGTCCGCATGCCGGGGAAGGGCGGGATCGACGCCGCCCAGGCGATCAAGGACGCGGTTCCGCACACGAAGATCCTGATGCTCACGATCAGCGACGAGGAGGAGGACCTCTATGACGCGATCAAGGCCGGCGCCAGCGGCTACCTGCTGAAGGAGATCTCCATCGAGGAGGTCGCCAGCGCGATCCGCAGCGTGCACGCCGGGCAGTCGCTCATCTCGCCCTCGATGGCCTCCAAGCTGCTCAACGAGTTCGCGGCCATGGCCCGCAAGGACGAGGAGAAGCAGCAGATGCCGGCGCCCCGGCTCACCGTCCGGGAGATGGAGGTCCTGACACTGGTCGCCCAGGGCCTGAACAACCGCGACATCGCCAAGCAGCTGTTCATCTCCGAGAACACCGTCAAGAACCACGTCCGCAACATCCTGGAGAAGCTCCACCTGCACTCCCGGATGGAGGCCGTCGTCTACGCGGTCCGCGAGAAGCTGCTCGAGATCAAGTAGCGCCGCCCGGGCCCGACGCCACGGCCGATTCCCACTGTTGCCGGTGCAGGTCGGCCTCCTCGATCGAGCTGAACCTCAAGACGCCCCGTGGAGCGCGTGACGTGTGACCGAACGCACGGGAGATGACCGACGACGCGCAGGCCGCGGCGAGTCCCTGCAAAGCCGCGGCGGCCGGCTGCGGTTCCGGCATCTCCTCCACCGACCGGTAGCGAGTGACCGCCATCTCTACCCGCCCACTGTCGTCGTCGAGTCCGAACGCTCGTGCCAGGCGCAGAGCGTCGTCGCGATCCCGCATGCGCACCGTGTCCCGCTTCATCCGGTACAGCGTGGCAGGGGTGACGACCGTGATGGTCACATCGCCGGCCCGGACCCGCTCGACCTCCAGATCCTCGAAGTGGAACACCTCACCCGTCCGGCTGACGATGTCGATGGTGTAGTCCACGTCCGGTGGGCCGTATTGGACCGCCGGGTATCGCCTGCGAGGTCCTCGGAGGTGATCAACGCGATCTCCGGGTCGTCGAACACCGCCCTCAGCGCCGACCTCAGACGTTCGATCTTGTCGGGGTCGGGGTCGACGAACAGATCCAGGCCCCTGGTGCCGCGGTCCAGGCCGTGCGCCGCCATGGCCAACCCCCCCGAAGACGGCGTACCGCACGCCTGCGCGCTCCAGCGCAGCGAGAACCGTCAAGACGTCGTCCAGGGTCACGCCGCCAGGCTACGCGCCGCCACCCCGGTCGATCGCAGGATGGCGATGACGACCTACACCGCATATTGACTCACAGGAGCTCGAACGCCGCTCCCACCGCCTGGTAGGTCCCGGCAGCGCGCTGGTCCAAGGTCAGCAGCGTCGCATCCGCGTCCCTTGCGGTCGCGGCGATCAGGGCATCGAAGGTGGCACCGCCGATGGGCCCGCCGCTGCTGACCGCTTCGAGGACGTGGCGGTACGTCGCAGGCTCCGGCGCGAGGCAGGCGAAGCGCACGCCTCCCCCAGCGCCCTCCTGCTCCGGGAAGTGGGCCATCAGGAAGTCCAGCACCAAGCGCCCCGGCGCGCGGCGCGGGGGCGGCATGGCGGTCAGCACCGCGTAGGTCTCGAGGGCGGCATGTCCCGGGATGGCGTCCGCACGCCCGATGGCGGCACGCGCGTCGGCATGACGCACGTGCCATCGGCCGAACGCCGCGATCAGCACAGAAGAGTCGACCAGGTTCACCGGCGGACCCGCTCCAGGGTCGCGCGCACCTCCTCGACCGTCAGTGGCGGCCTATCGTCCCCCTCTATCTCGGCCGCGAGGAAGCCGTCCCGTTGGACCAGCCGCATTGGCCGGGAGGCCGCCTCCAGCTGGATTCGTCCGTCGCGTTCGCTGATCTCCAGCTCGGTTCCCGGCCCCAGGCCGGCCGCGTCGCGGAGTGCTTTCGGGATCACGAGGCGACCGGCGCCATCAATGGTCGTTCTCATGGCAGTCAACCTACCATGCGGTCTGGGACCGTTGTTGGGTGGACCCGCTGACCCTGCAAGGCATCGGGCGACGAGCTGCGAGGGTGGTTCGTGGAACCAGCCACGGTGCTTCCGCCTACCGGGCAGCCGACATGTGGACAATCGCCCAGTCCTCCTGTTCGCGGCCCCCTACCATGGGCCGATGGACGAGCAGATTCGAACGCTGCTGCGCAGCCTGCGCAACGACCCCGAGGCGCGGGGTGCGCTGCTTCGTGAGCTGCTGTCCGACCGCTTCCTGGACCTGCCCGCGCGGGTCGACGCCATCGAGCAGACGCTGCAGCAGCTGGTCGAGGCCCAGGTCCGCACCCAGCAGCAGTTGGACGTCCTCACCCAGCGGGTGGTGGCCCTGACCCAGCGGGTCGACGCCCTGGCCGAGGCGCAAACCAGGACCGAGATCGCCGTGCAGACCCTGGCCGACCGCTTCGCCAAGCACCTGCCCCGGATCGACATGGCGGTCGGCTACGTCGTCGAACGGCGCTACGACGAGCGGGCCAGCGCGTACTTCGCCCCGATCGCGCGGCGCATCCGGGTGCTCGGCCGGGAAGCGCGCGATGACCTTGTCGAGCAGGCCCTCGACGACGGCACGCTGACCCGCGGCGAGGCCACGGCGCTGCGGCTGACCGACACGATCGCCCGCGGGCGCCGGGACGGCGAACCGGTGTACCTGGTCGTCGAGGCGTCCTACACCGTCGATGAAGGCGACGTGGACCGGGCGGCCGACCGGGCAGACCTGCTTGGTCGGCTGGTCGGAACCACGATCCCCATCGTGGCCGGCGAGTACATCGACGAGGATGCCCGCCGCAAGGCCGAGGAGAAGGGCGTCTGGCGGGTCCTCGACGGCATCGTCACCAGGCCCGACGGGCTGACGGTCGGCTGACCACGCTCGCGCCGCGTGTTCGCGACGAGGACCCCGGTCAGCGTTCGCCGGTCGGATCGCCGAGGTCGCCGTCGTCCAGGGCGTCCTCGCGATGCTCGCGCTGACGGCACTCGGCCTCGCGCTCGGCACCCACGGGATGCGCCGTTCGACATGCGCCGTTCGAGCGTATGACAGGCCGACGGCCGCCGCCTACCCCACCTGCGCTGCCCCGCGGCGTCATGGCTGAAGCCGGCGACGCGGAGCCTTGATCAGGTGGTGTCGCGGCTGCTGAGCGGTCCGCCGCGCCACGGCAGAGCGTGGGCCGCCCGGTGGTCGTTGTCGGGTCCACGTGGCTCGTAGTGCGCGAAGCCCTGGGGCGGACTGCCGGCGCGGATCCGCACGATCCCGTGGGGCGGGGAGCGCCGGGGCGGGCCGCGCCTAGACTACAGCGTGGGCGGGGGTGACGACCGTGATGGTCACATCGCCCGCCCGGACCCGCTCGACCTCCAGATCCTCGAAGTGGAACACCTCAGCCAACCGGCTGACGATGTCGATGGTGTAGTCGACGTCCGGTGGGCCGTATTGGACCGCCGGGTAGTCGCCTGCGAGGTCCTCGGAGGTGATCAACGCGATGTCCGGGTCGTCGAACACCGCCCTCAGCGCTGACCTCAGACGTTCGATGTTGTCGGGGTCGGGGTCGACGAACAGATCCAGGTCCCTGGTGCCGCGGTCCAGGCCGTGCGCCGCCATGGCCAACCCCCCGAAGACGGCGTACCGCACGCCTGCGCGCTCCAGCGCAGCGAGCGCCGTCAAGACGTCGTCCAGGGTCACGTCGCCAGGCTACGCGCCGCCACCCCGGTCGATAGCGGGTGGCGCGGCACCTCGATCGACGCCGTCCCACGGCCTCGTCGGCCAGATCGGCCGGCGGCGAGGTCGTGTAATCCACCCTGGTGTCCTGCACGGCAGCGGCACCGAGCACCATGATGTGCTCGGGCTGCAGGCGCGACCCGCAAACCCCTCCCACCTTGACCCTTGTAGTGTGGGAACGACGAGCGCCGCCCTTACGACAGGACCCCCGAAGAGCGCAAGGGCGACGTCCCCAGCGGACGACCGTCAAGCAGGGATACAGGAGCGCAGAAGATCATCGGGGGGTCGTATACGGGAAACCGTGCGTACGGATCGAAAGGGGGATGGGGGAACGTCACCGCACCGCGGTGCGCACGACCCTGACTCCCCATGCGGGGCACGACACCGAGGCCGTCGGCTGTCTGCGCCGGCTCGCCCGTCACGGGGGCCTGCCGGCTGGTGATCGTCGTCCTCGTCGTGCTGGCGAGCATCGGCTGCGCACGCCTGGGGGGCGAGGCGTTTCAGCCCACCCACAACCAGGTGCTGCCACTGGGGCCAGACATGATGATCGGGCAGACGTTCCGGGCCACGTCCGCCGAGCTTGCGGGTGCCGACCTGCTCGTGGCGACGTTCGCCCAGCCCGCCGATCCCGCCGGCAAGCTCGAGGTGGTGCTCCGCGACGCCGGCACCGGTCAGGCGCTGCGTACCGTCACCGTCGCCGGGTCGCAGGTTCCGAACAACGCGTGGCTCCCCATCCGCTTCCACCCGCCGGTCACCGCACCCGAGCGCGCTGCGATCGAGGTGCGCTGGACAAGCCCCCGACCGATCGGGCTGTACGCGAGCGCCCCGCCACCCGACGGGACGGGCGAATCCCAGGAACGCCTGACGGAGAACCCCTATCCCCACGGCACGCTGCTCCGCGACGGCGAGATCGCCGACGGGGACCTCGCCTTCCGCGTGCTCGGGCTGCATGGTGGGCGGGCCCTGCCGCGGGTCATCCTCGGGTTGCTCGGCGGGATTGCCAGCGCGGTCCGCGGGCGCCCGCTGTTCGGGGTTGTGTGGCTGGGCGGGCTCGCTGGCTCGGTCGCCCTCGCGGTCTTCGGGTTCCGCCGGCAGCGCAGCGCCCGGTGACTGTTCGTCTCGGGGGCCTGAGCCCCCCGGGTCCCCGCCCGAGCTCACGCAGGTTCGGCAACGAGGTCGCGAGTTCGGGATGCGCCGGCTGAACAGCCACACCCACGGCGCGCCGGACCCCGACCACTGCGGGGCATTCGGGACGCCCAGTACCGGTGTATCCTCGCTCGCGGCTGGGAGCAGAGCGGCAAGAGCATCATCTCGAGGTAGAGTCCGCCTCAGCTCGGCGCCTATTTCGAAGCCACGGACGGAGGAAAGCCTACAGCCGCATGACTCTATCTGAGGAGTTCGGTCACCACCCGTCTCGCCGAGCTCGGCTGTTGGCACATTTGGACGTCACTGCGGGACGAGGTCTGGAAATAGGCCCACTCGATAGCCCGATTGCGTCAAAAGAAGAGTGCGACGTCATGTACGTCGATATCCATCACGCCGAAGGTCTTAGGGATTTCTATTCCGCCCATCCCGGCTTTCCAGTCGAGGACATCATTGAGGTCGATGTCGCGCTAATACAGGAAGGGCGCACACGGTCACTGGCTGAAGCAATCGAGTCGTCGATTCCTCGCGACTGGGTAGTGGCCTCACATGTCATTGAGCATGTGCCCGATGTGATTGGCTGGCTCAAGGATGTCGCTGACGTGATAGTGGATGGTGGAAGGCTATCACTTGCGGTTCCTGACCGCCGGTACTGCTTCGATGCGCGGCGCCCCGCCACCACCGTCGGCGAGATGCTGCTGGCACATTACCACCGCGACGAGCGCCCATCGGTACGGGCGGTTTTCGATCATTTCCACGAGGCCGTCCGCATCACCCCTCAGGAGGCGTGGCAGAGCGGCTGCCCCGGGCGAGACAAGATTATTTTTCCACTGGCAATGGCACGCGACATGGTACGACGCTCGGTCGAGGATGGAACGTACATTGATTGCCATGTGTGGCTATTCACCCCACGCGGTTTCGTCCGTCAAGTTGCAGCACTGGCGGAACTGGGTCACGTGGACTTCACAGTGATGGACATCGCCCCTACGGCGGTGAACGACATGGAATTCTTCGCAACCTTGCAGCGAATTCCTCGGGCCATCGATGAAGCAACGCGTGCGGAGATGATCTCAAGCGGTTTTGACCTGCCTAGCGACAGCGTCACGGGCGACCCGACACGCCGCTGGGTAGAACTGAGCCATATCGAACAGCGATTGATTGAAATTAAGCGCCAAGTCATGGGGCGGCTTAGGGGCATCAGAAGCCCGCACTGACGCTCCACTATCAGACTGCTTATCAGACTGTTCCCGTGAAATTGATTCCATTCTCACCGCCAAACAGAGCTGCGTATAGACCCACGGCAGTAGATTGTTCGGCGCAGGGGCTAGAGATCGCCCATCGAATGTCGCAGCGAGTTAAGCTACTTGTGCGGCGATATTAGTAAGTGGCACAGTGGCATTTGCCTTCGTTCGCCCGCCCGCGGCACCGCCGCCGACAGGGCCTGGGCCATACCGAGCCGGTCCGCGAACGCGCCGAGCGCGTGGAGCCCGACATGGCCCCTCCGCCCCCGTCGTCGGCCCTCCATCCTGACCTGAACCGCGCTGCTAGCCTGCACCTGTCAGGTGCCCTCCTCGTGAGCCTTCCGGCGGCGTCGCAACTCCACAAGATCTCACGTGCAGGGCACTTGTCGCGTCTCAGGCAGGTCCCTCGAGTCATCTCACCCGTCAACGATCGTGGCCAACACACGTGCACGAGAAGGAGCGATTCCAGATGGGCGGCTCGCGGCCGGGTGTTTCACTGGGTGCCGCGGAGGCACACGCCCCGGCGGCCGGCGTCAACGCGCAGGGTGAGCTTGGATCGTTCCGCACCTTCCAGAAGCAGCCGGCGCAGCAAGGACGGACCGATGAGGAGCAGCTCCGGCGGTTCATGGGCACCCGCAGCGGCCGGAAGATCCGGTACGCGCGCTTGCTCATCGACGCCCTGGATCTCACCGAAGTGCCTCGGCCGCTGGATCGTGTACTTGCCCATGTCTGAGCACCATCGCCGCCCCTTTACGCCGGCGTCCCGCTGCAGACCCCAAGCGCTCGCCAACCACCACGCCCACACGAGACCACTGGAGCGGTAGGACCGTGGCCCGCCAGCCACGCCGACTGGCACGCGACTGGCATCGTCGCCGGCGTCCGAGAACATGCGACCGATAACTTCCCTCCGGCCGACCGTACGGCCCCCGATAGGTGCCGCTCGGTCATGTTCCTGCGACGATGCCGAGACGTGGGACCGGCTCGATGGCCGCGAGACGTGCGACCGAGGACGACGACAGCGTCAGAAAGCACCCAGGCAGTTGCACGCGCCACAGCTGCCGGCATGGGTGGCCGGCTGCATCAAGGCGGTACGGATCGAGCACCCGTCTGGTGGGTGGTGTTCAACCATCCCGAGCACTGCGCCGACCCGTTCGACCCCGGCTTCGAGTGCGGCGCGACCTGTTCGCCCCTGGTGTGGACGCCTCGGTGCGCTGCGCGGCCGCCAACGTGGTCGGCAGGTCAGTCCGCGCTGGCTTCGGCGCTCGCCCGCGCACCGGAGACGACCGTGAGGCGTTGACCGGACTGGGTTTGACCAACCCGACACAGGCCGAGATCCACGCAGTCGTGCGCACCCACGGCCCCGACATCCCCGAACTGGTCCACGAGCAGATCCGCTCCTGTCTTGCCTCACCGGCGGTTGCGAGTCCGGCCAGCCCAAGACGCCGCGACGGCCCGCCAGTCCGAGGAGGAGGGGGCTGGGCGCCGTCACCGACTTCCGGTACACCCTGGAAGGGCTGAAGGTCGATGTGTTCGGCCCGCGGCCGTCACGACCTTTGTCCTGGACCACGGGCGCAACGTGGACGGCGAGACGATCGATACGCGCGCTCGCGGCCCCGCGCCACGCAGGGCCACCCCCAACCGTGGGGGCGAGCCCCGCCCCTTGACCCGTATGTGAACCTCGCGACCTGGCACCGCCTGGAACCCGACGCCGCGGGGCTCAACGCGACCTCAGCGGCTGGGTTCGCCCTCGCCCAGCACGACGTTGCGGCCGGCACCGTGCAGCCCTGGGGCGGACTGCCGGCGCGGATCCGCACGATCCCGTGGGGCGGGGAGCGCCGGGGCGGGCCGCGCCTAGACTGGTAGCTCCAATCGCGCTACACAAGGACGGGCATCGTGGTGCTCCAGAAACTCCTGCGGCTCGGTGAGGGCAAGCATCTCCGGCAGCTCCAGGCCCTCGTCGGCCGGGTGAACGGGGCGGAGGCCGCCGTCACCGGGCTCGACGACGAGGCCCTGCGCGCCCGCACCGCGGAGTTCCGGCAGCGGCTGGCCGACGGCGAGACCCTCGACGACCTCCTGCCCGAGGTCTTCGCGACCGTCCGGGAGGCCGCGCACCGGGTCCTCGGCCAGCGGCCCTACGACGTTCAGGTCCTCGGCGGCATCGCGCTGCACCAGGGCGACATCTCCGAGATGCGCACCGGCGAGGGCAAGACGCTCACCTCGACGATGCCGGTGTACCTGAACGCGCTCGCTGGCAAGGGCGTGCACGTCGTGACCGTCAACCCCTACCTCGCCTCGCGCGACGCCGAGTGGATGGGCCGTGTCCACCGGTTCCTCGGCCTGACGGTGGGGCTGGTGTTCCCGCAGCAGGACAAGCTGTCGAAGCGCGAGGCGTACGCCGCCGACATCACCTACGGGACGAACAACGAGTTCGGCTTCGACTTCCTCCGCGACCACATGGTCCTGCGCGCGGCCGAGAAGGTGCAGCGCGGCCACCACTACGCCATCGTCGACGAGGTCGACTCGATCCTGGTCGACGAGGCCCGCACGCCGCTGATCATCTCGGGTCCGGCGGATCAGGCGACCGAGTGGTACACGGTGTTCGCCCGCCGGGTCGTCCCACGGCTGCAGGCCGACGTCCACTACGAGGTCGACGAGGGCAAGCGCACGGTCGCCGTCACCGAGGAGGGCGTCGCCCGCGTGGAGCAGCTCCTCGGCGTCGACAACCTCTACGAGAGCGTGAACACGCCGCTGATCCACCACCTCCAGAACGCGATCCGCGCGCAGGAGCTCTACCGGCGGGACCAGGAGTACATGGTCACCAGCGACGACGAGGTGCTAATCGTCGACGAGTTCACCGGCCGCACCCTCCCGGGCCGCCGCTACTCCGAGGGCCTGCACCAGGCCATCGAGGCGAAGGAGGGCGTGGCGGTCAAGGAGGAGAACCAGACGCTCGCCACGATCACGCTGCAGAACTACTTCCGGACCTACGACAAGCTCAGCGGCATGACCGGCACGGCGAAGACCGAGGAGAGCGAGTTCGCGCACATCTACTCGATCGGGGTCGTGGTGGTCCCGACCAACCGCGACAACCAGCGCGTCGACCACGCCGACCAGATCTACAAGACCTCACAGGCGAAGTTCGAGGCGGTCGTCGCCGACATCGTCGCCCGGCACGAGGCCGGCCAGCCGATCCTCGTCGGCACCGTGTCGATCGAGAACAGCGAGAAGCTGTCCGGCATGCTGACCCGCCGCGGGATCCCCCACGAGGTCCTCAACGCGAAGAACCACTTCCGCGAGGCCGCGATCGTCGCGCAGGCCGGCCGGATCGGGTCGGTCACGGTCGCGACGAACATGGCGGGCCGCGGGGTCGACATCATGCTCGGCGGCAACCCCGAGTCCCTCGCCGACGCCGAGGCGCGCAAAGAGGTCGCCCGTGCCGGGTCGGGGGAGGGCGAGGACACCGGCGAGGACGCCGCGCTGTACGCCCGGGCCTACGCCGACGCCCTCGAGCGCTCCAAGGCCGAGACCAGGGCAGAGGGCGACAAGGTCCGCGAGCTCGGCGGCCTCTACGTCCTCGGGACCGAGCGTCACGAGTCCCGCCGCATCGACAACCAGCTGCGCGGCCGCTCCGGGCGTCAGGGCGACCCCGGCGAGTCGCGGTTCTATCTGTCGCTCGAGGACGACCTCATGCGGCTGTTCAACGCCAGCGCCGTCGAGTCGATCATGACGCGGCTGAAGCTGCCCGAGGACATGCCCATCGAGCACAAGATGGTGTCCCGCGCGGTCGCCCGCGCGCAGGGCCAGGTCGAGTCGCGCAACTTCGAGATCCGCAAGAACGTCCTGAAGTACGACGATGTCATGAATGCCCAGCGCGAGGTCATCTACGGCCAGCGCAGCGTCGTCCTCGAGGGTCCGGACGAGCGCGTCGCGGAGTTCGCCGAGGACTTCGTCGAGGACTCCGTCCGCGCCATCTGCTCCGACTTCGCACCGGAGGGCGTGTACGCCGAGGAGTGGAGCCTCGACGAGCTGTGGACCGCCCTGGAGCGGATCTACCCCGTCCAGGTCGACCGCGAGTCCATCGATCTGGACTCGATCACCTCCTCGGAGCTCGCCGAGCTGTTCGTCGACGACGCCATGGCGCGCTATGGCGAGCGTGAGGCCGAGCTCGGCCCCGAGGTCATGCGCGAGGTCGAACGGCGCGTGATCCTGTCCGTCGTCGACCGGGCCTGGCGGGAGCACCTCTACGAGATGGACCACCTGCGCGACGGGATCGGTCTGCGCGCCGTCGGCCAGCGCGACCCGCTCGTGGAGTACCAGCGGGAGGCGTACAACGCCTTCGGCGAGATGCGCGCGCGCATCAAGGAGGAGTCCGCCGGCTACTTCTTCAACCTCCCGGTCCAGCGCGCTGAGCCGGTGCCCGCCGAGGCCGCGGCGGGCCGGGCGAACGGGGCGGCGCCCGCGCGGCCGGCGCTCAAGGAGGAGCCGCGCGGCGTGAACCCGCAGCGGCTGTCGTACACCTCGTCGGTCAGCGAGGGCACCGCCACCTCCAAGGGCGGGTCGTCGTACACGGTCAGCGCCGCGTCGACCACAGGCGCCGGAGCCGGAGGCGGCGTCGCGCCGCCGTCCGCCCGCCAGGCCGCCGAGCAGGCCGCCGCGCGGCAGGGGACGGTGGTCCACGACGACAAGGTCGGCCGCAACGACCCCTGTCCCTGCGGGTCGGGGCAGAAGTACAAGCGCTGCCACGGGGGGTGATGGCCCAAGCCGCTCTCGGGCTTGCTCCGTCTTCCGGGCGCGGAACTGCCTTGTAGCGCCCTCCAGACGGAGCAAGCCCTCGGGGGCCGCGTCGCAGGCGCGAGGCACACTCGCCGCATGACCGAGATTCGCGCCGCCGACACGTCTGCCGCAGCCGCCGCGCTGCTGATGAGGCTGGCGGGGCGGGACGCCGTCCTCCGCGACGACCAGGCCGAGGCCGTCGGCGCGCTCGTCGACGACCGCGCCCGCGTCCTGCTGGTCCAGCGGACCGGTTGGGGCAAGTCGGCGGTGTACTGGATCGCGACGGCCCTGCGGCGCGCGCAGGGAGCCGGCCCGACACTGGTCGTCTCGCCGCTGCTGGCGCTCATGCGAGACCAGGTCGGGGCCGCCCGCCGGCTGGGGCTCGCCGCCGAGACCATCAACTCGACCAACCCCGAGGCGTGGTCCGCGATCACGGCGCAGCTCGCCGCCGATGCGCTCGATGTGCTGCTGATCTCCCCGGAGCGGCTGAACTCCGCGGGTTTCCGGCCGCACCTCGCCGAGCTCGCGCCGAGGTTGGGGCTCCTGGTCGTGGACGAGGCGCACTGCATCTCCGACTGGGGTCACGACTTCCGGCCCGACTACCGGCGGATCGGCGACCTGCTCGCTGGGCTGGCCCCCACGACGCCGGTGCTCGCGTGCACCGCCACCGCCAACGCCCGTGTGACGGCTGATGTGGCGGGGCAGCTGGGAGCGGAGACGGTCACGCTGCGCGGCCGGCTGGGGCGCGACTCCCTGCAGCTCGCAGTCGTGCGCCAGCCCACCGCGGAGCGGCGGCTCGCCTGGCTGGAGGCCTTCGTCCGGTCGCACAGGCCGGTGCACGGCCGCGCCGGGGTCGTCTACACCCTCACGGTCGCCGACGCCCACCGCACCGCCGAGCACCTCGCCGCCCGCGGCCTCGCCGTCGCCGGCTACGCCTCCGACGTCGCCCCCGAGGACCGGTTGCGGATCGAGGACGACCTGCGGCACAACCGGCTCGACGCGGTGGTGTCGACCTCGGCGCTCGGCATGGGCTACGACAAGCCCGACCTCGCCTTCGTCGTGCACCTCGGCGCGCCGTCGTCCCCGGTCGCCTATTACCAGCAGGTCGGCCGCGCGGGCCGCGCGATCGAGACCGCCGAGGTTCTCCTGCTCCCGACCGGCGGTGACGAGGCCATCTGGCGGCACTTCGACCTCACCGGCATCCCCCGGCGCGAGGAGGCCGACGCCCTGCTCTCGGCGCTCGACCGGGATCGTCCCGCGAGCCTCCCCGCGCTGGAGAAGGCCGTCAACGCCGGGCGCTCGCGCCTGGAGCTGCTGCTCAAGGTCCTCGACGTCGACGGCGCGGTGGTCCGGGTCGAGGGAGGATGGCGGGCCACTGGGCAGCCATGGACCTACGACGAGGAGCGCTACCGCCGGCTGGCCGATCTCCGCCGGGCGGAGCACGCGGCCATGCGGGAGCTGTGCCGGGCGGAGCCCGGGCTGTGCCTGATGCGCTTCCTGACCGGGCAGCTCGACGACCCCGAGTCCGCGCCCTGCGGTCGCTGCGGCGGCTGCACCGGGTGGGCGCCCGACGTCGCGGTCGAGGCGGATGCGCTCGCCTCGGCCCGAACCTACCTGCGGCAGCGCGATGTGCCGCTCCACCCGCGACGGCAGTGGCCGGCGGGGCTGCCGGGCCGGCGCGGGAAGCTGCCGCCGGAGCTGCGGCATGAGGTCGGCCGAGCGCTTGCTGCCGGTGTGGAATCGGGCTGGGGCGACGCGGTCGCGGCCCTTCTCGCCGCCGCGGACGGCATCGACGCCGCCGCCTACCGCTTGTCGCTCGACGAGGTCGTCGGCGGGCTGGTCGCGGTGCTCGCGCGCTGGGGGTGGTCCGCGCGACCGACGGCGATCGTGCCGATCCCGTCCCGCACGCACGCGCGGGTTCTGGCCGACCTCGCCGGGGAGCTCGGCCGCCTGGGCCGACTGCCGGTCGTCCCCGCTGTGGTCCGCGCCGTCGACACCCCGCGCCAGTCCGAGATGGGCAACTCCACCCACCGGGCCCGCAACGCGCTGGCGGCCTACCGGATCGACCCGGGCGCCGCGCTCCCAGACGGCCCGGTCCTGCTCGTGGACGTCGCCACCGACAGCGGCTGGACCCTCACGGCGGTCACGGCGCTGCTGCGGCAGGCGCACGGCGCCCCGGTGCTCCCCCTGGTGCTGTCCTCTCGCCCATAGGCACTGCGGCTCAGGGGCCGAGCAGGGCGAGGGGCACGACACCGATGCCATCGCTGCGACGGTACGCCTGGGCGCCGGTTGACACGACGGCTGCGTCCAGCAGCCGGTCGCCGAGCTGGTCGCGTAACCACCGCAGGTGCGTGACGTCACCGTCGTCGATCGCCGGTGACAGCTTCACCTCGAGCGCGACGATCCCCCCGTCGTCGCGCTCCACGATCACGTCGACCTCCCGACGTCCAGCCTGGGCTCGCAGGTGGTAGACGTCCGCCTCCGCCGCTTGCGCGAACACCCGAACGCTCATCGTCGCCAACGACTCGAACACCGCACCGAGGAAGCTGCCATCGCGCGGCAGCTCGACCAGTCCGGACTCGCCCGCCAGCAGCGCTGCACGACCCAGCCCGAGCAGCCGCACCGCCAAGGCCGGATCCGCCAGATGATGCTTGGGCGCCTGGGTGAGACGCGCCAGACGGTTCAGCGACGGCACCCACGCCGGCATGGGATCGAGGATCCGCAACGCTGTCAGCACCTCGATGTAGGGCAGCGTCGTCGTTTTGGCCGGTTTGTCCGCTCCGCCGCTGGTCGCTGCATCCCGAATCTTCTCGTAGGAGGCCGTCGTTGCGGTCGCGGCCCCGTAGGCCCGTAGCCAGGCCATCACGGTCGCCGGGCGACGCACCTTGTAGCCTGCCTCGACCAGGTCCCGGTCGACGATCCGGGCCAGGTACCCGTCCAGCTGCGTGCGCAGCCCCCGGTCGGAGAGGTGACGGAGTCCGGGGAACCCGGAGGCGAGGATCTCGGTGACGTAGCCGCCCAGCGTCACCTGCGACGTCCCGGCAAGAGGCGCTCGCTCGCCGGTGAGCAGGTGTTTCAGGCTCACCGTCGGCGTGGAGACGCCGCGCTCGGGCAGGGTGAGCGGTCGCATCCGAAGCGTGGCGATCCTGCCGGCTCCTGAGTGGGTCTGCTGCTCACCGTAGGGTGCCGAGCCTGTCAGCAGGAAGCGGCCCCCGGAAGAATCTGCGTCGACCTGCCGTTTGACCGCATCCCATACGGCCGGCGCGCGTTGCCACTCGTCGAGCAGCACGGGCGGTTCCCCTTCGAGCGCGAGCATGGGGTCGGCCTGCACGATCTCTAGCTGGCCAGGATCGTCGAGCCTGCGCGTGGTGATGCACCGCTGCAGCGCCGTCTCCGTCTTGCCGACCCCCTTCGGGCCGTCGAGTAGGACCGCGGGCAGCTCGGGGACGAGCACGTCCAGCTCGTCGTCGATGATCCGGCGGACATACCCACCGGTGAAATCCTCTCTGGCCGACGTCTGCGCCACCACCGCCCTCCGCCTACCGCCACACATGGCAGAGGCTACCGTTCAAGCAGCCTTTACGCTACCATCGACGCAGTAACTACCCTACCGTTTTCTCGTCGGTGTGAGCACGAGCGCAAGCCAGATCCCTCGGCCTGCCTGCCGTCCGAAAGTCGCCAGCGCGCTCACCCGTCGAGTAGCCCGCTGTCGTCGAGGTCGACGAACTCAGGGTCGAACGGACCAGGAAGGATCTCCACACCGAACGCGTCGAGCGCGTCGGCGAGCCCGTCAATGTCACCCAGCGGACACGACGGGGGAACGACCGGCCACGTCCCGTAGCTCGGCGGGTGCGCGCCCGCGGTGTCGAGCAGCGTGACTGACTCCTCGGTCTGGCTGGGGTCGTGGCGGATGAGCCCGGCTAGCAGCCGCCAGTCCGCGTCGTACAGCGCCTCGGCCC
This sequence comes from Euzebyaceae bacterium, assembly GCA_013696915.1. Classification (GTDB taxonomy): domain Bacteria; phylum Actinomycetota; class Nitriliruptoria; order Euzebyales; family Egibacteraceae; genus JACCXR01. The sequence goes on along the minus strand of JACCXR010000038.1, from coordinate 1,020 downwards.
AAGCGCGAGTCGCGGGCCGGTTGGCGAGGGTGTGGATCTCTCCGGTGACGCCGAAGCCGCGCGCGGCGGGCGCGGCCAGGTCCGCCGTGGTGGGCGCGTCGTCGGGCACGGTGACGTCCGCGAGCTGATGCGCGTCGACGTCACTGCGGTCGATCAGCGTCGTCGACTGGAATCTCTCGAGCACCGCGCCAGTGGGGCTGCGCGTCCAGTACGCCGCGCCGGCGGGCGCCTGCAGGTCGTAGCGGCCGCCTGCGGTCGGGTCGCTGGCCGCACTCGCGAACCACCAGGCGCCGCGTGGCTTGCCCGTGACCGGGTCAATCGGCCGGTACACCCGACACAGCCGGGCTCCGGCGAGCGGGCGACCGGGGAAGCCGAGCAGCGTCATCCGATCGGGTGGTGTGCCGAGCGGCATCAGGCAGTGAATGCGTCGTGGAACGCCTGGGCGGCGTGGCGAACGGCAGCGCGCTCGCCGTGACGGAGCGCGTCGATGGGGGAGCGCGCGTCGAGGTCAGGATGCGGGGACACGAACCAGGATGCGAGCGTGGTCCGCTTGGCGACCCCGTCGAGCAGCCGCATGAGCTCGGCGAACCCGTCCACCGGGCGGCGGCCATGGAACTGCCAGACGGGGTAGGCGAGCTGGCCGCGGCCGGTGCGGATCGCGAGCAGGTCGCGGCGCTTGGCGACCGCCTGGCGGGTCAGCCCGAGCAGGCGGGCGACGTCGCGGCTGCGCAGGAACGGGCCGATGTGCTCGCTCCAGCGCTGGTCGGCGTAGCGCTGCTCGAGCACCTCGCCGACCGCCTGCTCGCTCAGACCCGCGCACTGAAGGCTGCGGATGAGGTCAAGGGCGACGCGCACGGTCCGCTCGTCGGCGTGTTCAACCTGGTCGAGCGCTTCGTCGAGCGCGCTCTTGTCGGTGGTAGCCATCGCCAACCTCTCACGCCTCCCAATGCAACCCGATCAACCCGAGCCTACCCCTCCACGGGGTCAGGTTGACGGCGGTGGCTGCGGGCGGTGCACGCC
>JACCXR010000035.1 GCA_013696915.1 Euzebyaceae bacterium | reverse complement strand
CGCCGGCGCGGGGCGGCCGCGGGTCGCCGTCCTCGCCGAGTACGACGCGCTGCCCGGGATCGGGCACGCCTGCGGCCACAACGTGATCGCCGCCACGGCCGTGGGCGCGTTCCTGGCCGCGGCGGGGCTCGTCGGCGACATCGACGGCAGCGTCGAGCTCATCGGGACCCCCGCCGAGGAGGGCGGCGGAGGCAAGGAGATCATCGCCCGCGCCGGCGGGTTCGACGAGGTCGACGCGGTCGTGATGCTCCACCCGGCGGGCCTCGAGGTCGCCGAGCATCCCTGGCTCGGCGTCCGCACGGTCGACGTGGCCTATCACGGCCTGCCGGCGCACGCGTCGGCGTGGCCGTTCCTCGGCCGCAACGCCCTCGACGCGGTCGTGCAGGCCTACACCGGGATCGCGGCGCTCCGCCAGCACCTGCTGCCGACCGACCGGGTGCACGGCGTCATCACCGACGGCGGCCAGAAGCCGAACATCGTCCCCGAGCGCGCAGCCGCGACCTTCTACCTGCGCTCCGCCGAGCCGGAGACGCTGGCGGAGCTCGTGGAGCGCGCGACCGCCGTCTTCACGGCGGCGGCGACGGCGACGGGCACCCGGGTCGAGCTCGGCTGGGACCCGACCCCGGTCTACATGCCGGTCCGCAACAACCGCGCGCTCGCGGCCCGCTGGGCGGCGAACGTCGCGACCCGCGGCCGCCGGTCCCTGCCCGCCGGCGTGATCCCGGGGACGCTGACCGGGTCGACGGATCTGGGCAACGTGAGCGTCCGCGTCCCGTCGATCCACCCGATGCTCGCGATCGCGCCGCCGACCGTGACGATCCACCAGCCGGAGTTCGCCGAGTGGGCGGCGGGCGAGCGCGCCGACGCCGGCTGCGTGGACGGCGCGATCGGCCTGGCCCTGACCGCGCTCGACTACCTCACCGACGCCGACCTGCGGGGCGCGGCCTCCGCCGAGTTCGAGGCGGCCGGCGGCGTCCTCGACCTCGACGCCGTCGTCGGCTGACCTTCCGCCGGCCCCGCCGTCGGGATCAGCATCCAGGGCGGTCGCTGCGCGACCCGCCACAACCGAGGTCATGAGAATCGCCTCGGACGAGCCTCGGCGATTCACGGCTCAGGCGTGCCGGCCGCACCACTCGTACATCGCGATCCCCGAGGCCACACCCGCGTTGATCGACCGGGTGGAGCCGTACTGCGGGATCGACAGCGTGGCGGTGACCGCCGCCCGCGCCTGCTCCGACAGCCCCGGACCCTCCTGACCGAACAGCAGCACGCAGGCGCGTGGCAGGTCCGCGGCCGGGAGGGGCACCGACCCCGGCAGGTTGTCCACACCGAGCAGCGGCAGGCCTTCGCCGGTCGCCCAGGCGGCGAGGTCTTCCAGCGTGGCGTGGTGGACGACGTGGCAGTACCGGTCGGTCACCATCGCCCCCCGGCGATTCCACTGCCTCCGGCCGACGATGTGCACCGCTGCGGCCAGGAAGGCGTTCGCGTTGCGGACGACCGCGCCGATGTTCAGGTCGTGCCGCCAGTTTTCGATCGCGACGTGGAAGGGGTGCCGGCGCGTGTCGAGGTCGTCGACGACGGCCTCCACCCGCCAGTAGCGGTACCGATCGACGACGTTGCGCCGGTCGCCCTCCGCGAGCAGTCCCGGGTCCAGCCTGGGGTCGTCCGGCCACGGCTGCGGCAACGGCCCCACGCCGACGGGTTCCAGGCCGTCCGACATGGGGCGACACTAGCCCGCGGAGGTCACCCGGCCCAACGACCGCGGTAGCATCGGCAGGCACGCCCAAGCCGGCACGAGCGACGCGGTGGAGCGTTCCCATGGTGGAGCAGCAGGAGACCAGGCAGTTCGGCGCGAACAGCTGGATGGTCGAAGAGATGTACCGGGACTACCTGGCGGACCCGGATTCGGTCGGGGAGTCGTGGAAGGAGTTCTTCTCGGACTACCAGCCTGCCTGGTCGTCCGCCGCTGTGGTGCCGGCCCAGTCGTCTTCGCCGGCCCCCTCTTCGTCTACGCCGGCCCCCCCGTCAGGCTCCGGCACGGCAGACAGGCAGCCTGCGCCTGACGGGGGGGCCGGCTCCGGTTCCGGGGCCGCGGGCAGGCAGCCTACGCCCGACGGAGGGGGGCGCTCCGCTCGCGCGTCCAGCTCACCGGCGGGGGACGGGTCCGCCAGTCAGGCTGGTGAGGGGGCTGAGGGCGAGAGCGTGCCGGAGGGGGCGACGCCGCTGCGGGGGGTGGCGAGCGTCATCGCCGAGAACATGGTGGAGTCGCTGGGGGTGCCCACGGCCACGTCGATCCGGGTCGTGCCCGCCAAGCTGCTCGAGGTCAACCGCAAGATCGCGAACAACCAGCTCGGCCGCACGCGGGGCGGCAAGCTGTCCTTCACCCACCTCATCGGCTGGGCCATCGTGCGGGCCATGGGCCACATGCCCCAGATGACGTCGTCGTACCACGAGGCCGGCGGCAAGCGCTACGTGCACCGGCCCGAGCATCTGAACCTCGGGCTCGCTGTGGACGTCGAGCGCAAGGACGGGTCCCGCATCCTGCTCGTGCCGAACATCAAGGCCGCCGACACCGTCGACTTCGCCGGCTTCTTCCGCGCCTACGAGGACGTCATCCGCCGCATCCGCGCGAACGACCTCGCGCCGGAGCTCTTCGCCGACACCACCGCCACGCTCACGAACCCGGGCACGGTCGGCACGGTGGGCAGCGTGCCGCGCCTCATGCCGGGCCAGTCGGTCATCGTCGGGGTCGGCGCCATCGACCACCCCGCCGAGTACAAGGCGGCCGACCCCCGCACGCTGGCGCAGCTGGGCGTCGGCAAGGTCATCACGATCACGTCCACCTACGACCACCGGGTGATCCAGGGCGCCGAGTCCGGCCTGTTCCTCCGCGTCATCGAGGAGCTCCTGCTCGGCGACCACGCCTTCTACGACGAGGTCTTCGACAGCCTGCACATCCCCTACGAACCCGTCCGCTGGCGGCGCGACGAGCACATCGCGAGTGCTCCGACGGGCAGCGCCGCCCACGCCGACAAGCAGGTCGCGGTCGGGAAGATCGTCAACGCCTACCGGGTGCGCGGACACCTGATCGCCAACCTCAACCCGCTCGCGCACACGTTCCAGCGCGTCCACGCCGAGCTCGACCCGGCCACCTACGGCCTGTCGATCTGGGACCTCGACCGCACCTTCGCGACGGGTGGCCTCGCCGGGAAGGACTGGATGACGCTCGGCGACATCCTCGGCGTGCTGAGGGACGCGTACTGCCGCACCGTCGGCGTCGAGTACATGCACATCCAGGAGCGCGACCAGAAGAGATGGATCCAGGACCGCGTCGAAGGCGTGAAGACGACCCTCGACGTGGCCGACCAGCGCCACATCCTCTCCGAGCTGAACGCCGCCGAGGCCTTCGAGAAGTTCCTCCACACCAAGTACATCGGCCACAAACGCTTCAGCCTCGAAGGCGCCGAGTCGACCATCCCGATGCTCGACGCCGTCCTGAACAGCGCGTCCGACCACGGCATCACCGAGGCTGTGATCGGCATGTCCCACCGCGGCCGGCTCAACGTCCTGTCGAACGTCCTTCAGAAGAGCTACGACAAGATCTTCCGCGAGTTCGAGGGCGACATCGACCCCGACTCGGTGCAGGGCTCCGGCGACGTGAAGTACCACCTCGGCGCGACCGGCGTGCACCGGACCCCGGACGGCAAGGAGGTCGCCCTGACGCTGTCGTCGAACCCGAGCCACCTGGAGGCGGTGAACCCGGTCGTCGAGGGCATGGTGCGCGCCCGGCTCGACGAGCTCGGCGACGAGGAGCGCAAGACCGTCCTGCCGCTGCTGCTGCACGGCGACGCCGCATTCGCCGGCCAGGGGGTCGTCGCGGAGACGCTCTCCCTCAGCCAGCTGCGCGGCTACCACACCGGCGGCACCGTCCATCTCGTCATCAACAACCAGGTGGGCTTCACGACCGGCCCGAAGCAGGCCCGGTCGAGCACGTACGCCACCGACGTCGCGAAGACCGTGCAGGCGCCGATCTTCCACGTGAACGGCGACGACCCCGAGGCCTGCGTCCGCGTCATGCGCCTCGCGCTCGAGTTCCGGCAGGCCTTCGCGAAGGACGTCGTCGTCGACATGCTGTGCTACCGGCGCTGGGGGCACAACGAGGGCGACGACCCGAGCTACACGCAGCCGCTGATGTACTCGGCGATCGAGCAGCGCCGCAGCGTCCGCAAGCTCTACACCGAGGAGCTCGTCAACCGCGGCGACCTGACGCTCGACGAGGCCGAGCAGGCACTGGACGACTTCCGCGCCCGGCTGGAGAACTCGCTGAAGGAGACCCGCGCCTCCGCGCCGAAGACCCAGCCCGTCGCCCCGCGCCCGCCGGAGCCCAAGGGCGTCCTGCGGCGCGTGGAGACCGGGGTGGACCGCGCCGTCCTGGAGCGGATCGCGCTCGCCGCCACCTCCGCCCCCGCCGGCTTCGCGATCCACCCCAAGCTGGCGCGGCAGCTCGAGAAGCGGCGCGAGCAGCTCGCCCAGGACGCCGTCGACTGGGCCATGGGCGAGGCGTTCGCCTTCGGGTCCCTCGTGCTCGAGGGGACGCCGGTGCGCCTGGCCGGCCAGGACTCCCGCCGGGGGACCTTCAGCCAGCGGCACAGCGTGCTGGTGAACCACGACGACGGGACCGAGCACTGCCCGCTGGCGAGCCTCGACGACGAGCAGGCGCGCTTCATGGTCTACGACTCGCCGCTGTCGGAGTACGCAGCGATGGGCTTCGACTACGGCTACTCCGTCGCCCGCAAGGACGCGCTGGTCGCGTGGGAGGGGCAGTTCGGCGACTTCATGAACGGCGCCCAGATCGTCATCGACCAGTTCCTCGTCGCCGCCGAGGACAAGTGGGGCCAGACCTCGGGGCTCGTGCTCCTGCTCCCCCACGGCTACGAGGGCCAGGGCCCGGAGCACTCCTCCGCCCGCCTCGAGCGCTTCCTGACGCTCTGCGCGGAGGACAACATCCAGGTCGCGCAGCCCACGAACGCCGCCCAGTACTTCCACCTGCTCCGCCGCCAGATGCGCCGCGACGTCCGCAAGCCGCTCGTGGTCCTGACCCCCAAGGCGCTGCTGCGGGCGAAAGCCGCGTCCTCGCCGGCGGCAGCGTTCACGTCCGGTGCCTTCCAGGAGATCCTGCCCGAGGACAAGGGCCCGGTCGCCGAGGAGGTGCGGCGCGTCTTCCTGTGCAGCGGCAAGATCGCCTACGACCTGATCCCGCGCCGGGACCAGACCTCCGCGCCCGCGGCGGTCCTGCGGGCCGAGCAGCTCTACCCCTGGCCCGAGGCGCAGATCGTCGACGCGCTCGAGGGGTTCCCGAACGCCGCGGAGCTCGTGTGGGTCCAGGACGAGCCCGAGAACATGGGCGGGTGGCCGTTCTCGCACCAGCGCCTCTACCGGCTGCTGCGCGACACCAAGGTGGCGCTGCGCCACGTCGCCCGCGTCGAGAGCGCGAGCCCGGCCGTCGGCAGTGCGGCGGTGCACGCCCAAGAGCTCGACCAGCTCCTCGACGAGGCCTTTGCTTCGCTGTGAGCCCTTCTTGTCCCGGTCGGGTGGCTCGTCCCGGGCTCCGCAAGGACGGGTGGCCCGCCTCAGGCTCCACAGGAGAGCGGGTGGCCCGCCTCAGGCTCCACAGGAACGGCCTCTTATGCTGCGCCTGAGGCGGGCCACCCTCCTCGACCCTCCACCTTGCCTCGGCCGCCCTCTCGCCGGTCCCTGCTCCCTGTCCCGCCCTTCCCGTGGTCCGTGCCGCCGTGGCCCCGTCGGGGAGCTGACTCCTGGTGGCTGAGGAGCTTGGGGAGGATCTCTGTTCTTTCGTGGATGCGGGTCCGAGCCCGTTTCATGTGGTGGCGGAGGTCGTGCGGCGGCTGGAGGGGGCGGGCTACTCGGGACTGGACGAGCGCGAGCGGTGGGCGCTGGCTCCGGGGGACCGGCGGTACGTGGTGCGTGACGCCGGGACGGTGGCGGCGTTCCGGATCGGGACGGCGGAGCCCAGCGCGGCGGGGTTCCGGATCGTCGGGGGGCACACCGACTCGCCGACGTTCAAGGTGCGCCCGCGGCCGGGGGTCGCCCGCGCCGGCTACCGGCTGGTCGGCGTCGAGCCGTACGGCGGGGCGCTGTACCACACCTGGTTCGACCGCGACCTCACGCTCGCCGGCCGCGTCGCGCTGCGCGGCGACGGCGGCGAGCCCGAGCACCGGCTCGTCCATCTCCCGGGAGCGCCGCTGCGCATCCCGTCGCTCGCGATCCACCTCGACCGCGGCGTCCGCGAGGACGGCCTGAAACCCGACCCGCAGCGCCACCTGGTCCCGCTGTGGGGACCCGGCGACGGCGCGGAACCCGGGCTGCTCGACGTGCTCGCCGACCACGTCGGCGCCGGCGCCGGCGAGATCATCGGTCACGACCTGGTCGTCGCCGACACCCAGCCGGCGGCCCGCGGCGGGGCCGACAACGGCTACGTGTTCGCCCCGCGCCTGGACAACCTCGGCTCGTGCCACGCGGCGGTCCACGCGCTGCTCCGTTCGCCGCCGGCCGCCCCGACGCAGGTGATCGTGCTCAACGACCACGAGGAGGTCGGCAGCGGCAGCGCCGAGGGCGCGCGCGGGCCGTTCCTCGCCGACGTGCTGCGGCGCATCGTCGCGGCGACCGAGGCGGACCCGCCGGCGGACGCGCAGTCCCACGCGATGGCCGCCGCCCGCTCCTGGATGGTGTCCGCCGACATGGCGCACGCGGTGCACCCGAACTACGCCGAGCGCCACGAGCCCGAGCACCGACCGCGACTCGGGGGCGGGCCGGTCCTCAAGCTCAACGCGAACCTGTCGTACGCCACCGACGCCGCGACGGGAGGATGGTTCTCCGCGCGGTGCGCCGAGGCCGGAGTCGCTCTCCAGCACTTCGTGACGCGCGCGGACCTTCCCTGCGGCTCGACGATCGGCCCGCTGACGGCGACGCGCGTCGGGATCCCGACGGTCGACGTGGGGAATCCGCTGCTGTCGATGCACTCGTGCCGCGAGCAGACCGACGTCGCCGACGTCGCACCGATGATCGCGGCGCTGTCGGCGCACCTCGACCGGGCGTAGCAGGCACGAACCCTGGGCAGGGTCGGCGCCATGTCACGATTCCTTCCCCGCCGAGAACCAGCCCCCGACGCTCCCGAGCCTCCCGCCGCCGTGGCGCGGTCCCACAGCGACGCCTCCCAGCGGCCCACTTCCGGGCCGGCCGCGGACATCACGGCCCCGCAGCCGCGGTCCGTCGCCCAGGAGACCCTCGTCCGGTTCGGTATCCGTTCGTGGGCGCTGGTCGGGGTGCTCCTGCTGGCCGTCGCCGCGTTCTTCGTCATGGGCCAGCTCCGCGTCGTCGTCGTCCCGCTGATCCTCGCCCTGTTCCCGGCCGCGGTCCTCATGCCGCTCAACCACTGGCTCCAACGACACCGGCTCCCCCCGGCCGCCGCGGCCGCGATCCTGCTGATCGGCACGTTCGCAATGGTCTCGGGTCTCATCAGCCTGCTCGCCCCGACCGTCGCTGCGGAGCTCGACGGCCTCGCAACCTCGGCGCAGGAGGGCTACGAGCAGGTCGCGGCCTTTCTCGCCGAGGGACCCTTCGGCTTGGAGCCGATCCTCGTCGAGGACCTCATCGAGCGGGCACGCGCCGGGCTCGGTCAGGGCGACACGAACATCGGTCAACGGGTCTTCGGGGTGGCGGGGGCCGTGGCCGAGGGCCTGACGGGCCTGGTGTTCGGACTCTTCGCGCTGTTCTTCTACCTGAAGGACGGCGAACGGATCGCCGGTTGGTTGCGCGACCTGTTCCCCCGAAGGGTGCGCGGAGACGTCGCGGCCATGAGCTCGCGGTCGTGGGACACCGTCGGCGGGTACATCCGCGGCCAGCTGTTCGTGGCGTTCATCGATGCCATGTTCATCGGCATCGGGCTGTTCGCCCTCAGGGTGCCGCTCGCGTTCCCGCTGGCGGTGCTCGTGTTCTTCGGTGGGCTGTTCCCCATCGTGGGCGCCTTCGCGAGCGGGACCCTGGCGGTGCTCGTGGCACTGGCGACCCAGGGGGTGACCAAAGCGCTGATCGTGCTCGCGCTCGTGCTCCTGGTCCAGCAGATCGAAGGCAACCTGCTGCAGCCGATCGTCCTCGGCAAGGCCACGGCGCTGCACCCGCTCGCAGTGATCGGGTCCCTGACCGCCGGCGGCCTCACCCTGGGGATCCTCGGGGCATTCCTGGCAGTGCCGGTCGCCGCGAGCGTGGCGCGGTCGGTCGGCTACATCCGAGAGCAGCGGGGGGCCGGCTAGCTCGGCGAGACTGCTGCGCGGGTGGGGTGGAGACGACGTACGCTCGATCCGGCCAGGCCGTTCACCACTCTTGCTCGAGCGCGGGAGTCATCAGTGAAAGAGGCAGCACCGGGCCGCATCGCCGAGACGGCCGGCGAGGTCGACGATCGCTCCCCGGCGCGGCCCGAGCCACCGGAGCCCCGGGGCCTGATCCGCCCCCGCGGTCCACTGACCGGCCACCCCGTGTTCCGGATCGGGACCTACGCGTGGGCGGTGATCGGCGTGGCCCTGTTGCTGTACCTCGGGGCCATCGTGCTCGGCCGACTGTCCGTCGTGATCGTCCCGCTCGTCCTGGCGCTGTTCCCCGCGGCCGTCCTCGCCCCCCCGACGAAGCGGCTGAAGGACGCCGGCCTGCCCGCGTCCGCCGCCGCCCTGCTCGTGCTG
>JACCXR010000026.1 GCA_013696915.1 Euzebyaceae bacterium | reverse complement strand
CCGGCGCCGCAGGCCACGAGTCGCCGGTGGACGCCGGGCGCGTGGAGGTCGCGCCGGCCGATCCAGATCCCGAACAGCACCACGGGCGCCCAGCTCAGGACGGGGTAGTAGCCCGAGATCACCAGCGCCCGGAGCAGGGCCACGGGGGCGCGGATGCCGACGTTGCCGCCGGCGTCGAACCACGACGGCTCCGCTCGCTGGGCGAGGACGATCGCCATCGGGCCGGCCAAGGTCAACGACCCGGCCAGCGCCAGGAGCCAGCGGTCCGCGAGCCGTAGGGCGGCGGCCGCGATCAGGAAGTAGATCGCGTAGTACTGCAGGATGACGGCCACGCCGGTGGGCAGCTTCTGGAGCGCCACGCCAAGCGGGAACAGCAGGGCGGCGCGAAGCACAAGGCGCCGCCCGGCCGATCGCACGCGCGGGGCGGAGCCGTCGCCCGACAGCAGCGCTACGCCGACGCCGGCGACGAACGCGAACAGGACCGAGGCCCGCCCGTAGGGCGTCCGGTAGGCAGCGCTCGCCAGATCGTCCCCGCGCACGGGGAACGGGCCGAAGTGCACCGTGACCATCCCGAAGATGGCCAGGGCGCGCGCCGCGTCGAGTCCCCGGATCCGGCCCGCGGTCCGGGTCGCCGCCGGAGCCCGCGCCGGCGTGGGATCAGTGGGATGCGCGACGACGGTCAAGGTCCGCCAGTATGCGCCCGGCGAGGCAGAGGCGGTTGCGGACCGGCCCGCGCCGGCCGGCCGGTCTCGCTCCGCTCAATGTTCGCCGATAATATCCATTATGTAAACTGATCGAGGAGCTCGTCGTGCAGGATGCTCGTCACGGTGGATCGTGATCTCGACGGCGCCGTCACCGGGAGGAGCCGCGCTTCGCACCCGGTGGCCGACGGAACCCTTCGCGCATCAAGAGGCGGCGCCATCCAACAACGACTGTTGCGGCCATCATGCGTGATCTGCCCGCCCTCGTCGCCAGGCTCCACGCCGACGCGGACAGCGCAGCGAGCAGGTTGGCGCCCGGCGATCAGGCGTCCGGATCCAAGCCGGCTGTGCGCAGGCGGGCGGCCAGGCGCTCGGCGCGGGCGGCCTCGGTGTCGGCGCGGGCGGCCTCGGTGTCGGCGCGGGCTGCCTCGGTGTCGGCGCGGGCTGCCTCGGCGTCGGCGCGGGCTGCCTCGGCGCGGGCGGCGATGACGGCGGCCGGCGTGTCCAGCCACGCGCCCTGCGGATCGGTGACCACGAGTTTCGGACCGCCGGCCATGCCGATCCCCAATCGCGGCAGCGCCACCGGCCGGTCCGGGTGGACGCTGACGGCGGCCGTGCGCCACGCGGCGGGGTCCGCCGGGTCGGCGACCAGGTGCTCCACCCGCACGCCTCCCGGGCTGAACGGGTCGACGACGACCACCTCTTCCACGCCGTAGCGCCGGGCGCGCCCCAGCCGCCTGCGGTACTCGGCGTCCGTGTCGTGCTCCGACCACACCTCGACGATCACCGTCGGCGCGACGCCGTCCTCGTCCCAGGCGCGCCACGACGATCGCGGCGCCGGCGGCCGACCGAACGCGATCAGCACGTCCGGGTCCAGGCGGATGCCGGTGTCCTCGCGGTCAGGGAACCATGCCAGGCGGGCATGTACCGCGACGTCGTCCCGCTCGGCGAAGCGGGCGGCGAGCCCTGCCCACAGAAGGTCGACCAGCCGCTGATGCAGCGCGTGCTCCGGCACCGGCTCCTCCTCGGGCGCCAGCAACACCACATCCGTCTCCACCTGCATCGCAGGCCGATCATATCGTCGCCCTGTAGCGCAGTCCCACATCGTGTGCCGGATGTCATAGGGAGAGGCGCCGACCGCCGGACGACTTGTCGAGGCCTGTCGCCACACGGACGGTCGGCGAGGCCGGCTCTACAGCGCGATGTCGTCGCGCTCGGTCGCCCGTATCCACGTGACCATCAGGGTCAGCGCCGCGGCGAGGTAGACCAGGCCTGCCGGGATCCACATGATGACCCCCGCCAGCTGCTGGTCCGCGAGCGGCGCGAGACCCCAGAGCGTGGTCGTCGCCGCGTAACCGGAGTACCAGGGCTCCTGGGCGAAGGTCAGCAGGACCGAGAGGAAGACGCTCTGCAGCGCCATCGCGAAGATCAGCAGCACGCCGTAGCCGGGCGACACCCGGCCTGCGCCGCGCGCGCCGACGACCACGCGCCAGAACAGCACGCCGGTCAGCAGGAAGCTCACGTGCTCCAGGACGTGGACGAGCGCGTTGTCCAGCGCCGCGCCGTAGGAGACGGCCGCGTGCCAGAACCACAGCGTCCCGACGTGCAGCAGCCACACGGTCGCGGGGTGGCGGAGGACACGCGCGTGGTCCGCGGTCAACCGGAGCCGTCTGCGCCATCGGCCGCTGGTCTGGCGCACGGCCAGCGGACTCCCCCGCAGC
>JACCXR010000024.1 GCA_013696915.1 Euzebyaceae bacterium | reverse complement strand
TCCCGCCGTTCTCGATCGTCGCCGGCACGCCGGCCCGGGTCATCCGCAGCCGCCTGCCGAAGGGCATGACCGTCGCGGAGGGCCTGGCCCTGCAGCGCGCCGGCACCCCCATCCCCGGCGACCCGCTGGACGGCTGAGGGAGTCGCTGGAGAATGAAGGCGCCGGGCCCCTGAACAAGAGAGGCGGGGCCCGGAGGGGCCCCGCCTCTTGTCGCCGCACACTCGCCCCCGAGCGGCGGCTGGAGGGTGGCCCTGATCCCGCCACGATCTCGTCGTCGGTGCGGGCTCCGCACGGGCATAAACGCCGGCCCGGCGCGGAAGGTTCCCGCCGTGGGGGGATCGGCGTCGCCTTTTTCCGGCGCTCCGCCCGGGGAACCTCGCCTGCGGTCGTCAGGGTTGGCGGGGCCGGGGAAATGGCCGCAGGTGCACCCCGTGGCCGGTGACGGCGGAGCGGACTTGGGGTCGCAGAGGGCCGCGACCTCGGCCGCCCGCTCCCGCCGGTAGACGGAGTCGAAGTCGTCGCCGATGCCGGGGTGGCAGCCGAGCTCGGTCGTGCCAGGCGGTAGCGCGGCCACGATTTTCACGAGGGCGTCGACGGTGTTGGCTTGCGGGTCGGGCTCGCCCTTGCCCGTCTGCCCGTAGAAGTCGCCGCGGTAGCACACCTCCGGGGTGCAGCCGCGGACCGGCACGCCGAGCGGCCCGGCGGCCTCGAGCACCACGCCGTGGACCGGCTCGGTCAGATGGACGTGCTGATGGGAGTCGACGTGGGTGGGGTCCCGCCCGACGAGGCGGCGGAACTGCGCCAGCTGGCGCGCGACCTCCGCGGCCACGGCGTCGGCGTCGGCGGTGGTCACGACCTCGTAGACGGTCTGCCACCGCTCGTTCCTGTAGGCCCATTCGCCCAAGTCGAGGTGGATCCCGAGACTGAGGGCCGGACGCTCGCGGCCGTAGTCGGCGGCCGCGGCGGCGGCGGGCCAGCGCACCATCAGGCTGGCGCTGGTGACGACGCCCTCCTCGTGCGCGCGAACGACCCCGCGGTTGATCCCCGGTGTGCGGCCGAAGTCGTCGGCGTTGACGATCAGGAGCCGTTCGCCGGTCACGTCACAACCCGAGCCCGTCGGCCAGCTCCATGGCATCCGCCAGCCAGTCGCGGGCGTGCTCCTCGGGCGGCGACCACTGCGGCGACCACCCCAGCCACTGCACGGCCAGCATCAGCCGGGAGCAGTCGAGGAGCACGCGGAACTCCGGATAGGTGGGTGCCCAGCCGCCTCGTGACGGGAGTGCCGAGTGGTAGCGGAGAGCGAGGGCCTCCCGGTCCTCCTCGGCCCACCCGGTGACCAACGCCGCCAGGTCCACAAGCCCCGGTCCGAGGCCGGCCATCTCCCAGTCCACCGGGCACACCCGCAGGCGTCCCGGCGTCGGGTCGACGAGGACGTTGGAGGCGTAGAACTCACCGTGCACGAACGTTGCCGGCACCGCGGCCAGCCGGGCGATCACCTGTTCTGACTGGATCGGTCGCGGCCGATCCCGCCGCCTACCTCATAGCCTCTACGTGCAGTACGTGAAACCGATCTTTGATCGGTTCGCTGCACTGATCTTGCTCCTCGTGCTCTCGCCTGTTATGACGTTCGCGGCCGTCGCGATAGTGCTGGAGATGGGAACGCCGGTCGTCTTCCGCCAGCGTCGCGTCGGAAAGAGGGCAGAGCGTTCACCATCTACAAGTTCCGGACCATGGCGCCCGACCGGCGGGGGAACTTCAATGGTTATTCCGTGGCTGACCGGCGCAGGTACCACAAGGCCGAGACGGATCCGCGCCACACCCACCTCGGCCGCTGGCTGCGCAAGTGGAGCCTGGACGAGCTGCCACAGCTGTTCAATGTCCTGCGCGGGGACATGAGTCTGGTTGGCCCCAGACCGGAAGTCGTCGAAGTCGTCCGTCGTTACGAGCCCTGGCAGCACCGGCGCCACGAGGTGAAGCCCGGGATGACCGGCATGTGGCAGGTGATCGCCAGGGGAGACGGTCCCATGCACGAGCACGCGAGCCTGGACCTGGCCTACGTCGAGCAGTGCTCATTCAGCCTGGACTTGAAGATCCTTCTGCAGACGATCCCCACTGTCCTGGGCAGGCGCCCCGGCGCGTGAACCCGGGATCCGACCGTGCAGCGCGCAGTTCTTCAGGTGCAGTGGCCGGAGCTGGGCACCGATGGAGCCCGGGCGCGGGCGCATGGACCGTCGGGGACGTCGGCTACCAGACCGATCGACGTTGGTCCTGACCGGCAGGATCGGTCGACGTATCCATTGCCAACGCCGGCGTGATCTGGCTGCCGCGCAGCCTCTCCACCGGCGGCTTCGAGCGGCAGTTCGTGGCAGGCCGCATGGGGTCGCGTTCAATCCGCGGGCCTGTGCGGCGCGGGACAGTGTCGGGATCAGAATCCCGGTCGTGCCCAGGCTCGATCGACGAGGTCGGCTTTTCGTCGGGTGATGTAGTCGTCGGCTGCGGCGTCGTGCCACTTGCCGGAGTACCAGCGGCCGACGCAGCCCCACTGGTCGCCGGCCCGGTAGCCGCCGTACTTGCTCAGCCAGGTCTCATAGCCCTCGAAGCAGCCGCGTCGCACGGCCAAGGTGTAGTCGATGTTGAACGCGGTGCTCTGCTTGGACAGCGGGTAGGTGGCGGGGCGGGGTCCACTTGACCTGCATCATCCCGAAGCTGGTGGGGCAGGGGGTCCCGTAGCCGGGGGCGCACTTGGCGGGGTCGTCGCGGTAGTCGCCGAGCTGGGACATGCGCCAACTGCTCTCGCCCACGGCCACGGCGCGGACGATGTCTTCGTCGAAGCCCCACTTGCAGGCGGCCCATTGGATGATCTCGTCGGTGGTGCCGGTGAAGTTGCCCGTGACGCGCGGCATGATCTGGGTGTTCCAGCGGCTGTCCACGCCGCCTGCGGCGGGGATGGACACGCTGGCGGGCACGGTGTGGTTGGCGGTGTCGGTTGCCAGGTCGCGGCTCCCATGTCGACCGCCTGACCCTGCCCGCGCACGTGGAAACGGATGGCAGCGCCGATCCAACCGGCAGCATCGCGAAGTACGTGCTCGTGCTCGTAGACGGAGCGGGCTTGCAGCTCAGCGTCACCCGCGTCTCCGAGCGGCGGGACACGGCTAGCTTCTCGCCATCACAGTCAGACGTCGATCGAGTCGCCGCGGGCCAGGTCGACGCGGGTCGTCGCGGCGACCGCTGCGACGGAAGTCGCAACGACCAGCGCGGCACAGACGGACGCAACGGCGACGTGTCTGACGGCGGTCTGCGTGTGCATTGGGAGGCCTTCCTTCGCGGCCGGTCAGACTGGGCCGTTTCTCTTCGTGGGTGTCTGAGTTATCGGCCGGACGGCAGGCCGCTTGAGCGGCTCCTTGTTCCCTGACTGGCCGCACGTACGGTGGCGGTACGGGCCCGTGGACCGAAGCCCCTGGCGCCCATGACGAACAGCGGCCGAGCCGGCCTCCCCCCGCTGCCGCCAACCCGTGGCGCCGACGTCAGCGTTGGTAGGCTGACTCCAATGGCTGGCCGGCCGCGAGCGATGCAGAAGGATGGGCGCTTGGTCCAACGGGTCTGCATCATCAGACAGCGGGCGTACTACGAGCTGCCGGTCCGGCGCGAGGCCGAGACCCTGCGCGACGCCGGCTTCGAGGTGGACGTCATCTGCCTCGGGGAGACTGGTCACAGTCGGGTGGAGGTGGACAACGGCGTGCGCTTGCACCGCCTCCCGCTGCAGCGCCGGAAGGGCGGTGTCCTGGGCTACCTGGCGGACTACCTTTCCTTCTTCGTGCTGGCCGCCGTGAAGGTCACCCGACTCCATCTCACCCACCCGTACCGGGTCATCCAGGTCAACACCATGCCGGACAGCCTCGTGTTCGCGACATTGATACCGCGGCTGCTCGGCGCCAGGGTGGTTCTGTTCATGAAGGAGCCGACTCCGGAACTGGGGGCGTCGCTCTACCGTTCCCCGCTCGCGCCGTTCCTGCTCCGCATCGTCGAGCGATTGGCGCTGCGCTACGCGCACCTTGTGTTCACCGTCACGAAGCAGCTGAAGGACACGTATGTGGCGCGGGGAGCCCGTTCCGGGAAGATCCACGTCGTCCTGAACGGGCCGGACCCGAGGCACCTGCTCGGTCAACACGACGCGGTGCCCTCCGATGCGTCGCGCTACACCGTCATCTGTCATGGCTCGGTGGAGGAGCGCTACGGGCACGACACGATCGTGAAGGCGGCGAAACTCGTCAAAGACGAGATCCCGGGGATTCGCGTGCGGATCACCGGTGACGGCAGCTACGTGGGCGAGATGCTCGAGCTCATCGACCGGCTCGGGGTTGGAGAGTATGTTGACTACCTGGGCTGGGTCGACATGCCCACGTTGGTCGAGGAACTGCGTCAGGCCGACGTGGGTGTCGTGGCGCAGAAGTCATCCCCCTACTCCAATCTCGTGCACACCAACAAGATGTACGAGTACATCGTCATGGGCATCCCGGTGGTGCTGACGAGGCTGGCCTCGGTCCAGGAGTATTTCGGCGACGACGCGGTGCGGTACTTCGAGCCGGACGACCCCTCCAGCCTGGCCGAGGCGATCCTCGACTTGCACCGGAGCCCGGAGAAGGGCAGGGCACTCCTTGAGAATGCGCGGAAGATGTACGAGGCCTACAGCTGGGAGGCGCAGAGCCAGGTCTTCCTTGACGGCTACCGGCGGGTCCTCGACCGCGGCGCTGGATGAGGCCGGGGTCGTGGGTCGGGTCAGAACCCCGGGCTCGCCCAGGCTCGATCGGCGAGGTCGGCTTTGCGTCGGCTGATGTAGTCATCGGCGGCGGTGTCGTGCCACCTGCCAGAGTACCAGCGGCCGATGCAGCCCCACTCGTCGCCGGCGCGGTAGTCGCCGTACATGCTCAGCCAGGTCTCGTAGCCCTCGAAGCAGCCGCGCCGCGCCGCGAGGGTGTAGTCGACGTTGAACGCGGTGCTCAGTTCCGACAGCGGGTAGGTGCCCGGATGCTGAGTCCACTTGACCTGCATGCTCCCGAAGCTCGTGGGGCACGGGACGCTGTAGCCGGGCGCGCACTTGTCGGGGTTGGAGGTGTAGTCGCCGAGCTGCGACATCCGCCAGCTGCTCTCGCCGACGGCGACGGCGCGGACGATATCCTCGTCGAAGCCCCATTTGCAGGCGGCCCACTGGATGATCTCGTCGGTGGTGCCGGTGAAGTTGCCCGTGACGCGCGGCATGATCTGGGTGTTGAAGCGGCTGTCGACGCCGCCCCAGGCGGGGATGGACACGCTCGACGGTACGGTGTGGTTGGCGGTGGTGTTGTCCGGCCGCGGCTCCCATGTCGACCGTCTGACCCTGCTCGCGCACGTGGAATCGGACGGCAGCGTTGATCCCACCGGCAGCGTCGCGAAGGACGTGCTCGAGGTCGAAACCGCTCTGCAGCTCAGTCGCACGTGGGTGTCCGACTGGCGCGACGCGCTCAACTTGTCGCTGGCGCAGTGAACGTTGACCGTGTCGCCGCGGCGCAGGTCGACCCGGGTGGTGGCGGCCACCGCGGCGGCAGCGCCTGAGACGAGCAGCGCGGCGCAGACGGATGCGACTGCGATGTATTTCAACGTGGTCTGCGTGCGCATTGGAGGGCTTTCTTTCGCGGCCGGCTCAAGTCGGCCTGCGTCGGCGGGGGCTATCTGGGCTATCGGCAGGACGGCAGGGCGGCTTGAGCGGCTCTTGGTTCGTCCCCCCGCCGCTTGCGGGTGCGGTGGCGGGCACGAGCCCCGCGGCCGGAAGCGACCCCAGCGCCCACGACGAGCACGGACCGAGCCAAAGCCCGCCCGCGCACGGACGCCGCCGGCGGCCGCGAGGTGGCGCTGTGTCGGTGTCGGCGGGGCGCGACCCGGGTCAGCTGTGCACCGGACGGGTGTTCCCGTCGCCGATCGCGGAAGGGCCGATCTGCCATGCGACGGCGCGGAACCGACGGCTGGGTCGCGGCGGGGGCGAGGGCGCCGGGACGGCCCGTCCTCGGTGGGACGGCCCCTCAGAACCCAGGTTGCTCCCAGGCTCGATCGGCGAGGTCGGCTCTGCGTCGGCTGATGTAGCCGTCGCCGTCGGCGTCGTGCCACCTGCCGGAGTACCAGCGGCCGATGCAGCCCCACTCGTCACCGGCGCGGTAGTCGCCGTAGTCGCCCAGCCAGGTCTCGTAACCCTCGAAGCAGCCGCGTCGCACCGCCAGGGCATAGTCGACGTTGAACGCGGTGCTCAGTTCCGACAGCGGGTGGGTCCCGGGGTGCGCGGTCCACTTGACCTGCATGATCCCGAAGCTCGTGGGGCATGGGGCGCTGTAGCCGGGGGCGCAGTCGTCGGGGTCGTCGCGATCGTCGCCGAGCTGGGACATGTGCCAGTTGCTCTCGCCCACGGCCACGGCGCGGACGTTGTCCTCGTCGAAGCCCCATTTGCAGGCGCCCCACTGGATGATCTCGTCGGTGGTGCCGGTGAAGTTGCCCGTGACCCGCGGCATGATCTGGGTGTTCCAGTGGCTGTCGACGCCGTCCCAAGCGGGGATGGACACGCTGTCGGGCACGGTGTGGTTGGCGCTGTGGTTCTGTGACCGCGGCTCCCAGTCCGACCGCCTGACCTTGGCCGCGCACTCGGCGTCGGACGGCAGCGTCGACCCCGGCGGCAGCGTCGCGAAGCGTGGCTGGCCGTTGGTCTGTGGACTGGAGTCCGTGGCCTCGGGCGTCGTGGCACCGCCTACCACCACCGCTGACGTGAGGAGAATCGCGGCTGTCAGGGCCAGGAATGCGGCGGCGATCATTCCCTGTCGGCTCCGCTCCAGCGGGGCGGTGCTCACCTCTGGTCGCTCGCTTCAGATCGGCGATCGACCGCCACGTCGGGGTGACCGGCGTTGGCGCGGTCGCCGCGGCGGGAGCCCGCGAGCCCGACGCAGGCGTTCATCCCCCGGTACCAGAGCTGCCGGTACCATGCGCCGGTGAACGCCGCGCGGTCGAAGGCCAGGTGCGCCGCTCGCTGCACGCCGTCTGCGGACACGTCTCCGGTGCCGGCCGCGCCGGCCGCATGGTCCAGTCGCGACACGCGCTCCACGACCGCCCAGCAAAGAGCGAGCGCCTGCCGATGCTGCCGCAGCCGGAACCAGCACCGCGGCCGCAACGACTCGAACATGGACGAGCCGATGAGGTTGCCCAGACTGATCTCGAGCGGAGACAGGGCCGCAAGGTCGGCGGGCGACCAGGGTCGGTTGGGCATGCCGAAATCGAGAAAGGAGACCACTCCGGTGCGTGGCTCGTAGATCATGTTGCGCAGGTGGAAGTCACAGTACGGCTCGTCGAAGGTCTCGACGTAGACGAGCAGCGCCGAGGCGAGTGTCGATGACAGGTGGGCCAGCAAGTCCGCCTCGAGCCGCGCGGTCCGCAAGTGCAACGGCAGGGGCAGCCCTCTGACCAGCGACATGCGCACGGAGTAGGCGTCGGGTTCGGCGACGAGGTCGATCGGACGCGGACAGGACGCGTGCGGCGTGGACTGCAGTGCCTCCCGGAAGAGCCCGAGTCGGTCGGCCTCCCTGATCGCGTGCTGCTCCCGCACCGCGAGCTCGCCGTCCCAAAAGGTCTTGCGTACGGTCTCGCCGTCGGCCTCCAACAGCACCAGACGGTCCGGCTGGCTCTGCAGCACGCGTCCATCGTGCACGGCGGCCGAGCCGGACCCCATCCGGACCCTCCCCTTCACCGCGCGCCCCGCTGCAAGCCGAGGCACGCGAGTGCGAGCAGTGGGAAGCTGAGGTCCGCCGAGCCGCGCAGCGTCAGGTGCGGGTCGAACGTCATGAGGACGGCCAGGACGGTGAGCGCGGTGAAGCTCGCGACGGCGGCCACGCCGATCCCGTCGCGGCGACTGCGGGCGACCCGTGCGACGGTGCGCATGGCCACCCATAGGAAGAGGAAGAACGCAACCACGAGCGGGATCCCGCCGTTCCACAGCAGCCACGTGTGGCCGCTCTCGATGAACACCCAGTCCCGCCATGACTCGGGGGCCGGCACCCGGGCCGACGGGCGCACGCCCAACAGGTAGTTGAAGTCGGTCGTCAGTTCGGGCCAGAAGTACGTACGCAGGTTGTCGAGCCGGGCCACCCAGCTCACCGGCACCCCCTCGGAATCCAGGCGGCTGATGCGTTCCTGCAGGACCGGTTGCAGGACCAGTTTGCCGAGAAGCCCCGCTGGGAGGAGCGCGAGGACCGCCGTGCGCAGGTGTCCGGTGACGTAGCCGAATGCCAGGGCGCCGATGACGAGCGCGAGCACCCCGGAGAAGGTCCCGGACGAGAGCGCTCCGAGCAGGAGCAGGACGCAGAGGCCGATGAGCGGGACCCGTCGACGGTGGCCTGCGAGCAGGAAGCCCGCGGCGATGGCGAGGCTGTAGGTCATGACATCCGCGACCGCGTGGGAACTCGACATCGTCGACGTTCCCCGGCTGATCTCCAGCCTGGAGACGTCGGCGGCGGGGGCATACCAGCGGCCGAGCAGCCCGGGGACGCCCAGCAGTTGCAGCGACTGCAGGATGGCGATCAGCGCGACCGCGCCCGCCGCGAGCACCGACAGCCACAGGCACCGGCGGACCTCCTGCTCGGTGCGCACGGACACCCGTACGATCAGGTAGATGCCGAAGTACTTCCACATGGCCAGCGCATAGAGGATGTCGTCAAGGCTGGGCACGCGTCCGCGCGCCGCCATCCACAGCAGCGGCACGACCGAGGCCGCGAAGGCGAGCAGGAGGATGGTGACGTCCACCGCATTGGGGCGAAACGAAAAGCGTTGGCCCGCCAGGTACCGAACGGTTCCCCGCACGAGGAGCACGCCGCCGAGGAACAGCGCGAGGCCCTCATTCGGCCGCAGCAGCGGCAGGAGGGTACCGCGGTCCACACCGACGACCAGCGGTGTCAGCGCCAGCAGCGCGTAGGCCGCCACGGCGGGACGGACGGCCACGACCACGGCCACGACCAGCGCCACCAAGCCGGCGAACGCGAGCGCGGGCGCCTGCGCAGCCGCCATGCCGCCCGCCATGGCGAGGACGAGGGCCGCGAGGACGGGCCACAGCGGGCGTCGCGCGATGGCGGCGAGGGTTTGCGTCGAGCGCAGGGCCGCCGTCGTCACGGTCGCCCCCCCGAAGGATCGAGCGTGCGCCGCGGCGCGACGGTGGACCCTTTCATGCCTGCTCTGAGGAAGACGAGGTCGGGGGACCGCAGGACGATCAGCGCCCCCACGAACAGCGTGGCGCCGACCACGGCCGCGGCCACGACGCCGGCGACGTCCCCCGCTGGACCGCCAGCCCAGCCCGCCACCGCAACCGCGGTGGCGTACGCCGGAAGGATCATCAGGCTGGCGGCGATCACCGTTCTTCCGATGGACGGGTAGAGACGCTCCGCATGCCCGCGGCGGACACGGCGGGTGAGATGCCAGGCGCTTGCGGCGTTGCCGGCCGACACCGCCAACCCGAGGACCACGAGCACGCCCACTCCCCCGGCGAGGAGGAAAGCCGCCGCCATGCCGACCAGGGACACCGTGCTGCGCACAACCATGGCCGCCAGGGGAGCCTTGGCGTCGTGGCGTGCATAGGAGCCGTGCGTGGCGAAATTGAACACGCCTTCGCCGACGACTCCCGCACTGAGCGCCGCCAGGGAGCCGGCGATCAGCGGGACGCCCGCGCCGCCGGCCATCTCGCCGAATGAGACCGCTCGGGCGAGGGGCTCTGCCAGTACCGCGTACGCCATGGCGGCGGGCACCGTGAGCAGGCAGACGAGCGACAACCCACGGGAGAACAATGCGCCGAAACCTGCGGCGTCCTGGCAGTGATGGTGCCGAGCGAGCTGGGGGAGCAGCGCGACGGCGATCGGCTTCGCCCCGACCGCAACCGGGAGATGGAAGAAGTTCAGGGCCAGGTGAAACGCGACGACGCCGCCCGGCACTCGGTTGGCCACGACCAGGATCGCGGACTGACGGGCGGCGTTCAATCCCGCGTAGCCCAGCGACGGCACCATCCGGGCGATGATCTCGCGGACCTCGCGGTCCCGCCAGCCGGCGCGCGGGACGAGCCGCACGCCGAGGCGCCAGACTCCCAACCACACCGCGCCGGCATGGGCTCCCACCGCAGCGGTCGTCCCCAGGCCGAGGACGAGGAGCTGCGTGGTGGTCACCGCCTCCAGCGCCGTGCCTCCACGGAAGAAGACGGCGTAGACGACCAGCGTAACGATGACGCCGAGGTTCTCCATCGCGGGCGCGGCAGCCGGCAGCCCGAACCGCCCATGGGCGTTCAGGACCGCGCCGCTCACTCCCGCCACTCCGTAGAGCGCCACCTGCGGCATGAGCAGGGCGAGCAGGAACCAGCCCGCCCGGCGCTGGGCCGACGCGATCAGCGGGTCGTCGACGCCGAGTGACAGCGCCCTCAGGATCAGCGGCCCGGCGAGGACGGCGGCCACGATGAGCAGGGCGAACGCCACCATGGCGGTGCCGAGGAAGCCCCCGGCGAGCCGCTCGACCGCCCGGCGGTCGCGCAGGTCGACGTGCCGGACCAGGGGCGGGACGAGGAGCGTCGCGAAGAGCGACCCGGTGAGGAACTCGTACGTGAGGTTCGGCAGGACGTTGGTTGCCAGAAACGTGTTCCCCAGGTACGTCGGCCCCAGGATCGCCCCGATCGCCACGATCCTCGCGAGCCCGGTGACCCGACTGACCAGGGTCCACGTCCCTACGGCGAGGGTGTCGCCTGCGGTCGTGGCGGACGCCGGTCCGGGGAGCGGGGGCGCCGCTGTGCGCCCGCCTGCGGTCACCGGTCCCAGGCACTTTCCGGTCGGCGTCCCCGGGTGAGGAGCACGATCATCGCGGTGGCGATTGCAATGCCCACGAGCGCGCCCGCGGCGGCCGCCTGCGCCGGCTTGGGGGCCAGCGGCTCGCCCAGCAGTTCCGGCGCCGCGAGGATGCGGACGTCCGCCGTCTTGGCCTGCTCCAGCTCGACGCTTGTGAGTTGGTCCTGCAGGTCGCCGAGCCGTTGCTGCAGCGCTCGGGACTGCAAATCCAGCCGGCGTTCCTCCGGCGTCTGGGCCGACCCGGCATCGGCCGGGCGCTGCGCGTCGAGCTCCTCCAGGCGGCCCTCGACGGCGGCGAGCTGCTCCGAGAGCTGCTCGATGCGGTTCTCGAAGACCGCCCGGGCATCGGCGAGCTCACTCGACGAGGACGCCGTGACGCTGCCCACGTAACCCTCGGCGATCAACTCGGCTGTGCGGAGCGCCGCCGACGGGTCCGGATCGGCGACTTGGAGTCGCAGCACGTCACTGTCCCCGATCACCTCGACGGTAACCGCGTCCTGCAGGGCGCTGACTGACAGACCCTGCTCATCCGCGACCGGCTGCAGGTTCGCCGCCCCCAGCATGATCACCTCCTGGGTCGCGAGCTCCCGGTCGGCCCTGGCCGAGGCACCCTGGGTGATGCCGTAGAGGATCTGCGCCTCGGCGCCGTAAACCGGCCGCTGCCTGAGCGCCAGGCCGTAGGCGGTGCC
>JACCXR010000587.1 GCA_013696915.1 Euzebyaceae bacterium | reverse complement strand
GGCGTCGCCGGCGGCTCCTCCGGACGCGGAAGCGGAGCCGGCGTCCCCGGTCTCGTCCGAGGCGTCGCTGCCGCCGCCGCAGCCCGTGAGGAGCAGCGCGGCGAGTGCGAGCGTGGCGCAGATCCGTCCCATGGCGATCCCTCCCGAGGCGGCCCGGTCGCGGCGACCGGTGCTGGGGGGTGGGACGCCACCGTGCCTACTAGGGTTGCAGTAGGTTGCCGGGTGGTGCAGCGCCGCTCACAGCGCGCCGCCTGGCCTGCCGCCGGGCGGCATCGGGCCGCGGGCCATGTTCGCGAACCGCGAGTGGTGGCCTATGAACGACAGGTGGATCGTGCGCAGCGGTCCGTTGCGGTGCTTCGCGACGATCAGTTCCGCCTCCCCCTTCGCGGCGGACTCCTTGTCGTAGACCTCGTCGCGGTAGATGAAGCAGACGACGTCGGCGTCCTGCTCGATGGAGTTGTGGACCACCAGTCCGTCCGCCACGAAGTTGTGCGTCCCGGGGACGGTGATGTCGAAGACCTCCTCACGGCCGGCCGGCTCGATCGAGTCGACGGTGTCCCAGCACACGTCAGCGGTCGCCCGCTGTGCCGCCGCCGCGACCGAGCGTCCGTGGCCACCCGCGGCAGCGGCGGGGCGGCGGTGGTCACCAGCGACCGCGGCCGGGCGGAAGTGGTCGCCGCCGGACCGCGGGGCGGCCACGCGATCGCCTGGCCGGAGACCTTCGAGGGGGCGCCAGCCGTCGGCCACGCGGAACGGGTGGTTCGCGGTCGCCCGGACGCGACGCCCGTCGGCGGTGGTGAGCGCGAAGACCGGCTTCACGCCGGTCGACCACACCCGGCTGGCCCTGCGGGTGTCCATCCGCCAGCCGTCGAGCGTGGCGAGGTGCGGCCGGCGACCGCAGAGGGAGGAGATCGGCGCCGTCTCCCCGGACGCGAGGACCACGCGGCTGTCACCCGTGAGGCATCCGCTCTCCCGCAGGTCCGCCAGCTGCGGCCGGCGGTCGTCGCGGCCACGGTCCTCCGGCTTGCGGGAGAGCTGGGACAGTGCGATGACGGGGATCTCCAGCTCCTTGGCGAGGATCTTCAGGCCGCGGCTGATCTCGGCGACCTCCTGGACCCGGTTCTCGACCCGGCGGTGGGACTGCATCAGCTGGAGGTAGTCGACGATCACGAGGTCGAGGCCGTGCTTCTGCTTCAGCCGGCGGCACTTCGACCGGATCTCCATGAGGTTGATGCCGGCCGTGTCGTCGATGAACAGCGGGGCCTCGGCGAGGCGGCCGGACGCCTGGGAGAGCTTGGGCCAGTCGGTCTCGTGGAGCCGGCCGGTGCGGAGCCGGTCGGAGCTGACCTTCGCCTCGGAGGCGAGGATGCGCTGCACCAGCTCCATCTCCGACATCTCCAGCGAGAACAGGATGGCGGGCTTGCGCAGCTCCACCGCCACGTGGGTGGCGAGGTTGGTGACCAGCGTGCTCTTCCCCATCGCGGGCCGCGCCGCGATGATCACGAGATTCGACGGCTGCAGGCCCGCGGTGAGCTCGTCGAAGTCGGTGAAGCCGGTGGCGAGGCCGGTGATCGCCGAGTTGTTCTCCGCCAGCCGCTCGATGAGGTCGAAGCTGGCCGTCAGCAGCTGCTTCATCTGAGTGAACTCGCTGCCGCGGCCGCGCTGGGCGACCTGGTAGATAAGCGCCTCGGAGGCGTCGACCGCCTCGGCCGCCCCGGCGGTCGGGTCGTAGCCCTGGCGGGTGATCTGGGTGCCGGCGTCGATCAGGCGCCGGCGCAGCGCGTGGTCGGCGACGATGCGGCCGTAGTACAGGGCGTTCGCCGCCGTCGGGACGGCCGCCAGCAGGTCCGCGATGCCGATGGCGCCGCCGACGTCGTCGAGGGTCCCGCGGCTTTCGAGTTCGTCGGCGAGCGTGACCGGGTCGACCGGCTCGCCGCGGTCGTAGAGGTCGCGCATCGCCTCGAACATCGTCCGGTGCGCGCCGCGGTAGAAGTCCTCGGGGCCGACGAGTTCGCTGACCTCGGCGATCGCGTCCTTGGACAGCAGCATGCTCCCCAGGACGCTGACCTCCGCGTCGAGGTTGTGGGGCGGGACACGGTCGTAGCTGGCCGCCGTCGAGGGCAGCGCCCTCACCGCCCCCGCTGCGGTGCCTGCCCCAGCCGCCATGTGCGTCCCCGCTTGTCGTCCCGCGTCCCGCCCGTCGGTGGTCGACCCCGACGGTACGCAACACCTGTGACAGCACTCCAACCCTGGGCGGTGCCCGGGCCCGGCGATCCGCGTGCGGGTGGGGACAACCCCGCCGGCGGTGTGGATCGGCTGTTGGCAAGCCCGGCCCGCCGGTGGACCGGCACGCGCCGGCACCGGAGCGCGCTGGGCCGGGCGGTGGAAACCCGCGCCGGAGAAATTCACAGGCTGGGCCCGTGCGCTTGGCGGACACCTGCCCGCCGAACGGCCGGTGTCGGCGATTCCGCGAACCTGGGTCGCGCTGCGATCGGTCGACGGCCGCAGGCGACCGCCGCAAGGCGATCCCGAACGCGCTGCGG
Source organism: Euzebyaceae bacterium (assembly GCA_013696915.1). Lineage (GTDB taxonomy): Bacteria > Actinomycetota > Nitriliruptoria > Euzebyales > Egibacteraceae > JACCXR01. Next base: position 10,082 of record JACCXR010000587.1, on the reverse strand, counting down.
CGGCGCTCGCAACGCCGACGGCCCCGCCCCGAAATGATCCGGGCGGGGCCGTGCAGGGCGGGGGGCGGCTACGTGCCGCGGACAACCTCCACGCGGACCGTCGCGGCCAGCTCAGGGTGGACGCGCACCGGCACCTCGTACTCGCCGAGATGCTTCAGGGGCTTGGGCATCGGGATGCGCCGGCGGTCGACCGTGACGCCGAGCTGCAGGCGGATGGCCTCGGCGACGACGGTGTTGCCCACCGACCCGTACAGGGTCCCGTCCTCGCCGGCCTTCGCGCCGATGAGGACGGGCTTGGCCTGCAGCCGCGCGCGCAGTCCCTCGGCCTCGCCGATGCTGCGGGCCTGCCGCTTGACGCGGGCCTGGCGGATCGCCTCGGCGTCGGCCACCGCCCCGCGGGTCGCGCGCATCGCAAGGCCCCGCGGGACGAGGTAGTTGTTGCCGTAGCCGTCGGCGACGTCGACGATGTCGCCGGCGCCGCCGACGGTGTCGACGTCCTGCTTCAGGATCACTTTCATGCCGTCGTCCTTTCCACTGCCCGCGGGCGGGGAGGTCCTAGCGGGTGGTGTAGGGCAGCAGCGCCATCTCGCGGGCGTTCTTGACGGCCTGGGCGACCAACCGCTGGAACTGCGGGTTGGTGCCGGTGACCCGCGCCGAGCGGATCTTGCCGCGGTCGCTGACGAACTTCTTCAGCAGCGCGACGTCCTTGTAGTCGACGTACTCCACTTTGTTCTTGCGGAAGAAGTCTTCCTTCCGCTTGGGAATGCGGTTGCGGTCCCTGTCCCTGGGCGGCATGTGCGGGCTCCTCGGTGATCGGTGGGGAAGTGGCGACCGCGGTGCCGGGCCGCGGTCGCGTCGGGCGGGGTCGGGCTAGAACGGCACCTCGTCGGGCTCCGGTGCGGCCGTCGGGGGCGGGGGACTCCAGGCGTTGTCGCCACCGCCGCCGCTCCGGCCGGCCCCGCTGCTGCGGTTGACCTTCTCGACCTTGGCGGTGGCCCAGCGCAGCGTTGGGCAGACCTCGTCGGCCTCGATCTCGGTCACCCAGCGGGTCTGGCCATCCTTGTCCTCGTAGGACCGGCTGCGCAGCCGCCCCGTGACGAGCACGCGCGCGCCGCGGGTCAGCGACTCGGCGACGTTCTCGGCGTAGTCGCGCCAGATGTTGACGCGGAAGAACCCGTCGAGCCGCTCGTCCCAGGCGTTGGTCTCCTTGTTGAAGAACCGCTGGTTGACCGCCACCGAGAAGTTCGCGACGGCGGCGCCCTGCGGGGTGAAGCGGAGTTCGGGGTCGTCGGTCAAGTTGCCGACGATGGTGATGACGTTGTCGGTGGCCACGGATCCTCCTGCTGTCGCGCTGCTTCTTACCGGACGGCCGGCGGCGCCGGCGGCGATGCGTGGCCCCTCGGGGCGGGGCCGGTCGGGGAAGAAGCGGTGAGCGGACCGCTACGCGTAGGACTTGGTGCGCGGGCCCGGGCGGACGACCTTGTGACGGACGACCTCGTCGGCGATCCGCAGCTGCCGTTCGAGTTCGGACAGACCGTCGGAGGAGATCTGCAGGTCGATGACCGTGTAGTAGCCCTCGTTCATGTGGTCGATCTCGTAGGCGAACTGGCGCTTGCCCCAGTGATCGACCTTCTCGACGGATCCGCCCTGGTCGGCGATCAGCTTGGTGAACCGCTCGACGTTGGACTGCACGGTGGGCTCGTCGAGCGCGCCGCGCGTGATCATCATCAGTTCGTACGTTCGCATGACCATCCTGTGGTCGGGTGGCTCCCGCGGTCGGGCACGACGATCCGTGCCCCGCCAAGAGCAGGACGGTGGACAACCACCGAACCGTACCACCCGCGTTCATGCCGCTCCATTCCCTCGAAGGCGACCGTACCGCGGGGGTGCGACACGCCCGCCGGAAAGCGGGGCGCGCCTGTGGATGATCTCCCGCCGGAACGGCGGATCGCGGGGATGGGTGGGGGCGACGCGCCGGCCTCCCACGACCGCCACGCGGCATTCCCCGCCGACGTCGAGCGATCTCCGGTCGGCCGGGCTGCTCAGCGCGCCGCCTAGGCCGAACCGGCGGCGGCTACCGACTGCGGAGCACACGTCGACCCGCTCGGGCGTCGGCCACCCCGGCGGGGCACCCGCTCCCTGCCCTTCGTGCAGTCTCCTTTCGGCTGTTCGCCGGCGAGATCGTCGCCCTTCTCGGACCGTCCGGGTCCGGCAAGACCTCGCTGCTCAACGTCCTCGTGGGGTGGGAGCGGCCGGACTCCAGATCGGTCCGCTGGTGGCTGGAGGATGGTGGCCCGGACAGCTGGCAGCAGGTCGGCATCGTCCCGCAGCGGCTGGGATTGCTCGAGGAACTGACGGTCAAGGAGAACGTGGCGTGGCCGCTGCGTCTGGCCGGCGTCCCCAGTCGGTACGCCCACGAGCTGCAGCGGCGGCTTGGGCTGGCGGGGCTTGCGGCGCGGTTCACCGACGAGATCTCTCTCGGCGAGCAGCAGCGCGCCGCCATCGCCAGGGCCCTGGTGCTCCGACCCCGCCTCGTCATCGCCGACGAGCCGACCAGCCATCAGGACGAGCAGTCAGCCGCGGCCGTCCTCGACGCCTTCGAGGACGCGCGGGAGGGGGGCGCCACGGCGCTCATCGCGACCCATGACGTTTCGATCCTGGCCACCGCCGACCGTTTGATCCGCATCGTGGACGGACGCGTGGGCAGCCCCCTGGAGCGCGGGCAGGGGTACGGCGCCGGCGGGATGGACCTTCCGGGGGGCCTGGACGCCAGCCCTTCGTGAACGTGTAGAGCGCCACAGGCAGCCGCCGGCGGACGGAGGTGCCGCCCCCCGGGTCCTGGGTCCCGGGCCCGGCCGTCGACCAGCTCGACCAGATGTAGGGCAGGTCGGTGATCCCCTGGTCGATCACGTCAACTGTGTTGGGGCTGGCTCAGCCCGGCCACGTACCGCGCCAGGGGTCCCGGTCGACGGCCGCGACGTGCAGCCAGCGCTGCAGCAGACCCTCACCGAGGAGCCGATGGGCCGAGTCGCGCCGACGGGCCTCGGCGACGAGCGCGTCGGGGTCGCAGCCGCCCGCGCGCAGGTAGCCGCGGACGCCGGGGCCGTCGACGTAGGTCTCGACCAGGGCCGCGTCGAACTCGGGGTGGAACTGCACGCCGTACGCCCGGTCGCCGACCCGGAAGGCCTCGACCGGCGTCGCCGCGCCGGTGGCGAGCACGACGGCGTCGTGGCCGGCGGTGATCTGGTCGCGGTGCCCGCTGAAGGCCGGCGCGCCGGCGGACCAGCCGCCGATCACGGCATCGTCACGCCCGGCCGAGGTCACGTCGACCGGCAGGTACCCGAGCTGCGGGACGCCGTGGGCGACGCTGCCCCCCGTGGCCTAGGCGAGCAGCTGCGCCCCGAGGCAGGTCCCGAGCACCGGCACCCCGTCGGCGACGCACCGGCCGAGCAGACGGCGCTCGTCGGCCAGGAACGGATGGGCATCCTCCTCGTCGGTGTTCATGTCGCCGCCGAGCACGACGACAGCGGCGAGCCGCGCGGTCGAACCTGGCACGGCGTCACCCCGCCACAGCCGTCGGACGTCGGCCCGGTGGCCGCCCGCGGCGAGCGCGTCGGTGAGGACGCCGGCCGGCTCGTGCTCCAGGTGCTGGAGGACGACGACGCCGGTCACGGCCGTTCCCTGGGGGGTCCCTCGACGGCCTCGAGGGCGACGGGCTCGAACGGCGCGGGCGGTGGTGGCTGATAGTCCCGCAGCGCCGCCATGGTCGCCGGCACGTCGGCGGTGACCTCCCACAGCCGGTCGAGCGTCGGGTGGGCGAGCCGCTCGTCGACCATGCGCCGCAGTTGCGCGACGAGGTGGTCCCAGTAGCCGTCGCTGTCGAGGATCACGATCGCGCGGTCGTGGTAGCCGAGCTGCTTCAGGGTCAGCATCTCGACGAGTTCCTCGAGCGTGCCGATGCCACCCGGGAGGATCACGAACGCGTCGCTGCGGTCGTCCATGAGCTGCTTGCGCTCGCGCATCGTGTCGGTGCGCAGAAGCTCCGTGACCTCGTCGAAGGCGACCTCGCGCTCGGCGAGCCGGTGGGGGATGACCCCCGTGACGTGCCCGCCAGCCTCCAGCGCGCCCCGAGCGACCTCCCCCATCAGCCCGATGCCCCCGCCGCCGTAGACGAGCTTCCAGCCCTCCGCGGCGAGCGCCCGACCGAGGTCCGCCGCGACCCGGCGGTGCGCGGGGCGCACGGCCTCGCTGGAGGCGCAGTACACGCAGACGCTCTTGGCCGCTCCCATGGCCCGGCGATGGTAGCGGCTGGTCCCGGGCGCGCCGGGCGCGCGCGTCAGGCGGCGCCGACGCGTTCCAACGCGGCCCGGCGGGCCGGCGACTCGCGGACGCCGCCGGGCACCAGGCGGACGAGCTGGCGCAGCGACCGACCGGCGACGGCCGCCCCCACGGTGGCGGCGGGGTTGGCGGTGAGCAGGCCGGGAAGGCCGTACAGAGCCCGCGCCCACGCCGGCAGGAGCCCGAACGCGATCGAGGCGAGCGCGACCCACGCGGGCCGCGCCGGCAGCGGCATGGGGGCGGAGAGGATGAACCACAGCGCCCGGCGCGCCTCGGCGGTGACGCGCAGCTGCGGCCGGACCGCGCGGAAGTAGTCGCGGAGGTCGGCGACGGACGCGGGGCACTGCCTCGCATCGATCCCGACGAGCACGGCCGCACGGACCTGCTCGCGGACATAGGCGTCGGCCTCGCCGCGCGCGAGGCGGCCACCACAGCGCCGGTAGGCCGCCAGGAGGGAGTCGACCTCGGCGCAGTGGACCCACAGCAGCAGGGCCGGGTCGCTCACGCGGTACGCCGTGCCCGACTCCGGCTCGACGCCCGACAGCCGGCGGTGCACGCCGCGGACGCGGGCGGCGGCGCGGTGCACCTCCGGGGTGGTGCCGTAGGTGACGGTCCCGACGTACTCGGCGGTGCGGAACAGCCGTCCCCACGGGTCGTCGCGGAACCCCGAGTGCTCGGCGACGCCGGCCATGGCGAGCGGATTGACCGACTGCAGGATCAGCGCGCGTAGCCCGCCCAGCGCCATGGAGGGGTCTGCGTGGATCGTCCAGGTGACGCTGTCGGGCCCGAATAGCCCGGGGTCGGCGGCGAGTGTGGTCATCCGCCCAGCATGACACGACTAATGACCGCCTACTCGGCGGCGCCGGGCGCCAGCGCCTGCGACGGCTGTACTGCAGAAAGGCGACCGGCTGCGGTACTCGTTCGAAGGGTAGACGCAGCCATTGGCGCCCAACCTTCGAACCCTGCGGGCTCCACGCCGCCCCGGCGCGGCCGCGGTGCGGTGATGAAGAGCAGACACAGCTATTGGCGCCTACTCCTCGAACGATGAGCGCCCACGCTCAGGCCCGCAGCGCCCGGTACAGCGCTCCCACGGGGCCGCCATCCTCCAGCATGTCCGGATCCAGCCGCACCTCGCCGGTGGCGACCCACCACAGCCGTGCGGCGTTGTCGGCCTCCGGCGGCAGCCGGGCGAGCCAGGCGAGCGCGCGCTCGGCCTCCGCCTCGTGGCCGGCGCACCAAGCATCCACGCCGAGCTCCGCGGCGCACCCGCGACCGAGCGCCCAGTCGGCGGACAGCCGCCCGGCGCCGGCGGGAGGCGGCCCGCAGGGCGCCACCAACCGCGGCTCTGCGCCGCAGCGGTCACACTCGCCGGCCGCGACGGCGCGGGGGCCGATGTCCGGCTCGTCGAGCCAGACATGGCGGCGGATGAGCGCGGCACGCAGTCCGGCCTTGTCGATGTCGGGCATGGCGGCGGGAGATCCGTCGAGGGTCACGTTCGCGCGGGATGCCGCCAGAACGTAGCACCGGCCACCGGGCGGCATCCCGTAGCCTGCTCCGATGCCCAGTGACCCGTTCGAAGAGTGGGGCGCGGACCCCGACTTCGAGCGCCTCGGCTGGCACCTGCGCGCCGAACTTCGGGCGGAGGCCGAGGAGTACGAGCGGCTCGCGGCGGTCGACGCCCTGCGCGGCCGCCGGCTCGGCGACGTCGCGCTCGAGCTGCTGCACCGCGGGGACGTCGTCGCCGTCGATCTTGCGGGGCGGTCGTTCACCGGCGCGGTCGTCTACACCGCCGGCGACCTGCTCTGCGTGCGCGGCGCCGGGTCGGTCGTCGACGTCAACCTCGAGGCGCCCCTGTCCCTGCGCGTCGTCGAGCGGGTGCGGCGCGGCGGCGCCGGCCGTTCCGGCGGTCCCCCCGGCTTCAAGGCGCGGCTGTTCGAGCACGAGGCCGCCGGCACCCTCGTCGAGATCGGCTGCCGCCTGCCGGTGGCCGATCTCAGCGGCCGGATCCGCGCCGTCGCGGTCGACCACCTGGTCGTCGACCAGGCCGGAGGGGACCGTCGCTACGTCGCGCTACGGGCCATCGACTACGTCGTCGCGAGGGACGGCTGAGGCCGGCTCAGCGACCTTCTCCCCGGCGCTGCCCACCGGCTGCGCCCGCAGCCAGTCGAGCACCTCGTCCTTGAAGTAGCGGAACGTGCGGCCCCCGGGCAGGCGGTGGGCGGGCAGGACCCCTTCGCGCGACAGCTTGCGCACGTAGTCGAGGTTGAGGCGCAGCATCCGCGCCACCTGTGCCGCGTCCAGGACCTGCGGCAGGTCACGGTCGGACAGCCCGTCCTCGCCCATGCGGCGGGAGGCTAGCACCGCGCGCTGCGAGTCCGGCGATGCTGTCCACACGTGCCGGGGAGGGGCCGGGCCGGCGTTGTCCACAGGCGGGACCACGATTCTCGGCGACGCGCGTCGGGCTCGGGGACAATCACCCCTTGTCCGATCCCCCCGTTGACCGATAGCTTCACGGGGCTCACGGGGGGAGAGTCCACCGTCCGCTCCGCGGTCAGGACCGACGTGGCCATCACCGAAGCGACCCCGCTGCGCGCCTCCCCCGACGTCCCGCCGCCGCGCCGCGGGCTCGGTGGGCGTCTGTCGGCGGGGCACCTCGTGATGGTGACGGCCGCTCTACTCGCCGTGGTCGGCAACCTCGCCGTGCTGCGCGCTCGCGACGAGACCCAGCGGGTGGCCATCGCCGCGGAAGACATCGCCGCGGGTGGCCAGGTGACGACCGCGTCGTTCGCCCTCGCCGACGTCGACGTCGGGCCCGACCTGCTCCCCACGCTGCTGCCGCTCGACGGGATCCGCTCGGTCGACGGCTGGACCGCGGCGAACGCCATCGCGGCGGGGGACCTCGTGCGCCGCTCCGACCTGCGGGCGCCGTCGGCGCCGTCCGACAAGCGGGCGATGAGCATCCCCATCGCACCAGAGCATGCGGCCGGCGGGGCGATCGGCGCCGGCGACCGCGTCGACGTGATCGTCAGCCACCGCGGCCGGGCCTCCTACGTCGTCACCGACGCGGAGGTGCTCGCGGTCGGCCCGCAGGACGGCGGACGCGGCCTCGCCGCCTCCGGCGGGTACTCCGTCACCGTGGCCGTCGACGACCGCGACGCGCTGGAACTCGCCGCGGCGCTGCGGGCCGAGGGGCTGGAGATCGTGCGGGCGACCGGCTCCACGCCTGCGGAGGCTGGTCCGGCCGGCATCCCCGGCACGCCGCCTGCGGACGAGGTCCCGGGTGCGACCCGGTTGGACGCCGGCCCACCGGTTCCGAGTCCTGATGCCGCCCCTAGCCCGGACGACCCGCAGCCGCCGCAGGCGGACCCCGCTCCCACCGCAGGCTCGCCGCCGTGACCCCCTTCGAGGCCGAGATCGCCCTCGCGGCGTCCCCGCGTGATTGGGCCCAGCGGCTGCACCGCCACATCGCCGACCACGGCGGGGCCAGGGTCAGGGCGACGGTGCTCCAGGCCTCCGACGCCCTCGACGAGTCCTACGACGTCCTCCTCGCCGACGACACGACGTCCTTCCTCACGCCGCACCTCGTGGAGCAGCTGCGGCGGCGGGGTCGCCGGGTGCTGGGCGTGTTCGACGCCGACGACCCGCGGGGGAAGGAGGAACTCCTGCAGATCGGCGTCGACGACGCGGTCGAGCGCAACGCCTCCCCCGAGGAGTTCCTGGCGGCCATCAGCCTCCTCGCCTCCCGCTCGACCCGTGTCGGCGCGGCGCCGCTCGACGGCGTGCTCGACCGCCCCGGCCCCGGCGGTGACGCCCCGCCGAGGACGCGCACACGCGGTCACATCGCGGCCGTCGGCGGTCCCTCCGGTGGCGTCGGGGCGACCGAGATCGCGATCGGCCTTGGCGTCGCCGCGACCGGACGGGGGGAGACCGCCGTCGTCGTCGACTGCGACGAGGTGGCGCCCTCGCTCGCGCAGCGGCTCAACCTGGCGCTCTACCCGAACCTGCGGGTCGCGGTCGACGCGGTCGAGCGGCGCAACGGCAGGCTGGCCGGAACGCTCACGCCCGTCGCCGGCGGACCGCTCACCATCCTGCCGGGCGTGTCCAACCCCCGCGACTGGACCGAACTGCGTCCCGGCGAGGCGGTGGAGGTCGTCCGCCAGCTCGCCATGCTGCGGCCGCACGTCGTCGTCAACGTCGGCCACCGCACCGAGGACCTGGCCGGCCAGGGCGGCCCGCCGCGGTACGCCCAGACCCGGGGGGTGCTCGCCGCGGCCGACGCCGTCGTCGGCGTCGGCATCCCGACCCCGGTCGGCGTCGGACGGCTCCTGGAGTGGGTCGCCGAGATCAGCGTCCTGACGACGAGCCCGATCCACCTGATCCTCAACAAGACACCCTCGGGGTCCTACCGCCGGGCGGAGGTCGAGGCCGAGATCCGGCGCTCGTTCAGCCCGGCCAGCCTGAGGTTCGTGCCCTACGACGCCCGCGTGGAGGTCGCCGGCTGGGCCGGCGACGTCGTCCGCAGCGGGCCGTTCGCGAAGGCCGTGGCCTCCGCGGCCTCGGCGGCGCTGCCGCGGATGCGCGGCGCCGTGATTCGCGCCCGGCGCGGACGGCTGCGGCGATGACAGCACTCGTGGCCGGCGCGTACGACCAGATCCGGCAGACCGTGCTCCAGCGCGTCGAGCGGGACCGGCTGGATCCGGGCGCGGACTTCGACGGCGTGCGACGAGCGATCGTCGAGGCCGTCGAGGGCTACCAGCGTCGCGCCCACACGGGGGACGCCGCGGCGCTGCGCGACCCCGGCGACATGGTCGGACGGATCCTGCGCTCGATCACGGCCTTCGGCCCGCTGACCGAACTCCTCGCCCGCGGCGACGTCGAGGAGATCTTCCTCGAAGGCCCGCGCGTGAGCTACATCGACTCGTCCGGACGCCTCCAGGGCCTCGCGCACCCCACGACCGAGGAGGAGAACCGGCAGGTCGTGGACCGGCTCCTGTCGACCACCCAGCGGCACCTCGACGCCGGCAACCCCCTGGTGCAGGCGCGCGTCCTCTCGGGCCAGGCACGCCTCACGGCCGCGATCCCGCCGGTCGCCGACCAGCTGTCGGCGACGATCCGGCGCCACACCCTGCGGCGGGACACGCTCGCCTCGATGGTCGAGAAGGGCTCGCTCACCCCGGCGGCGGCCGGCTTCCTGTGGGCCACGATGCAGTCCGCGACGAGCGCGCTGGTGTCGGGCCCGCCCGGCGCCGGCAAGACATCGCTGCTGTCCGCCATGGTGGCCGCCACCCCGTCGAACCACTGTGTCCGGTGCTGCGAGGAGATCCGGGAACTGCACGTGCCCCTGACGCACGGCTCCTTCTACGAGGCGCGGCCGCCCGGCCTGGACGGGACCTCCGAGGTGAGCCTCCGCGACCTCGTCAAGTTTGTCCTGGCCATGCGCCCCGATCACATCGTCGTCGGGGAGGTGCGCGGCGCGGAGGCCTTCGAGCTGACCCGCGCGGTGAACGCCGGGTGCGGGTTCGCGTGCACGGTCCACGCGAACTCCGCCCGAGACGCGCTCAACGCGATCGTGAACGCCGCGATCATGGCCGGTGAGAACGTCAGCGAGCCGATCGTCCGCAAGGTGTTCGCGTCCGCCATCGACTTCGTCGTGCACCTCGACATGGACGACGTCAATCACGTCGATCCGGCGGCGGGGATCCGCCGTCAGGTGATGGAGATCATCGCCGTCGTCCCCGCGCTGC
>JACCXR010000584.1 GCA_013696915.1 Euzebyaceae bacterium | reverse complement strand
GCTGCTCGGCGGGCAGCCGCCGGTAGGCCGCCCGCGCGAGTCCGGCCGCCAGCCGCGCCCGCTCGGGCGGCAGGCCGGCCGCCAGCCGGTCGAGCAGCGGCTGGAGCGCCGCGGCCTCGGTCGTCTCGGCAGCCTTGGCCACTACGCCCGAGCTCGCATGCTCGCGTCGCTTGCTGAACGGCGGGGGACCCAGGTCGTCTCGTTCACTTGCGGCCGTAGCCTCGCACACCCGGCCATCCGCGTCAGGCGCCCCGCAGCGCCAGACCGGCGGCCGCGTGGAGCAGGCAGAGCGCGGCGTTGTCGACCGTCACCCCCCCGGCGTCGGCGGTCGCGTCCACCTCGACGATGTCGATCCCGCGCACGGCGGGGTGCCGGCCGGCGGCGAGGGCTGCGTGGTGGAGCTCCGACGGGACCAGGCCCCCCGGCCGGGCGCCGGGGCAGCCGGGCGCGAAGGCGGCGTCGAGCACGTCGACGTCGAGGTCGACCCAGATCCGGTCGCAGCGGGCGGCGAGCGCGTTGAGGTGGTGCGCGACGCACGGCCCGACCCCCTCGGCGCGGGCCTCGTCGACCATGACGACCGTCACGCCCCGGTCCTCCGCCCACCGGCGGTGCACGGCCGAGTTCGTGAAGGCGCCGACGCCGATCTGGACGACGTTGCGGCCGGGGAGCCCGTCGCCGAGCAGACCGCGGACCGGCGTGCCGTTCGTCACGCCCGCGTGGAAGCCGCGCACGTCGTGGTGGGCGTCGAGGGTGAGCAGCCCGGCGCGATCGAGGTCCGGGGCGAGGCCGCGCACACCCGGCCGGGTGATCGCGTTGTCGCCCCCGAGGAGGACGAGCAGGTCGGCGCCCGCGGCGGCCTCCCGCACGGCGTGCTCGACCGCGTCGAGTGCCGGCTCGACCGCCAGGTCGCCGAGGGGCACGTCGCCGCGGTCGACGACGTCGAGCTCCTCCAGGGCGACCCGCCACGGCGCGGCGAAGGTCGAGAACCGCGCCAGCGCCGACCGGACGGCCGCCGGCGTGGCGTCGGCGCCCGACGGCGAGATCGACGTCCGCGACAGCGGGGCGCCGAGGACCGCCAGCAGCGGCACCCCGGCCCGGCGGGGCCGCCGGGCGGCGAGCCAGGCGGAGGCCCGCGGCCAGTCCGGGTCCTCGATCATCGGCTGGGCCCTCATGCTTCCATGGGCGGTTGCTGCGCGACCGCCACGGGCGAGGTCGGGAGAATCGCCTCCGACGAGCTCCGGCGATTCACGGGTCAGGCGATTCACGGGTCAGACGAGCGTGCGGGCCTTCTCGATGTCGTCCACCGCGAGGACGAGCCGGCTCCGGGTCGCGAGGTAGGCCTGCTCGATGTTGACCGCGGCGTCCGCCAGCCGCCGGCAGATCGCCCCCATCGCGCCGGGCTCGTCGGCGATGTCGAGCACCAGGACGTCGCGGGCGGCGCGCACGTCGAGCCCGGCCCCCGACAGCACCTCCAGCGCAAGTTGCGCGTCGCCGACGAGGACGTGGACGACGCCCTTGCCCTCGCCGGTGAACGCGCTGATCCCCTCGATGTTGATTCCAGCGGCGCCGGCGGCCTCGCCGAGCCGGGCGAGGACGCCGGGCTGGTCGTCGGGGATGAAGACGAAGTCCTTGTGCATCAGGGGGCTCCTTGGTCGCCGCGCCGATCGGGGGTTGCCCGGCGCGAGTAGACCACGCGGCCGCCGCGGACGACGGCGTCGACGAGCGGGACCCCTGGCCGGTACGCGAGGTGGGTGTAGCCGGGCGCGTCGAGGACGACGAGATCGGCGCGGGCGCCGGGCGACAGGCGGCCGGCATCGCCCATCCGCAGCGCGGCGGCACCGCCGGCCGTCGCCGCGCGGAGCGCTTCCGCCGGGGTGAGCCGGTACTCGCGGCAGGCCAGCGCGATGACGAAGGGCAGGCTCGTCGTGTAGCTCGTGCCCGGGTTGCAGTCGGTGGCGAGCGCGACGGTGACACCGGCGTCGAGCAGCCGGCGGGCGGGGGCGTAGGGGGAGCGGGTCGAGAACTCCGCCGCCGGCAGCAGGGTCGCGACGACGCCGGCGTCGGCCAGCGCCGCCGCGTCGGCGTCGGTGACGTGGGTGCAGTGGTCGGCGGAGGCGGCGCCGAGCTCGGCGGCCAGCGCGACGCCGGGGCCGTGCGCGAGCTGGTTGGCGTGGACGCGCAGTCCCAGGCCGCGGGCGGCGCCGGCGTCCAGGACGGCGCGCGACTGTGCGACGTCGAAGGCGCCGTCCTCGCAGAACACGTCGCACCAGGCGGCGAGCGGCGCGCAGGCGTCGAGCATCGGGCCGCTGACGAGGTCGACGTAGTCGTCGGGGCGGTCGGTGTACTCGTCCGGGACCACGTGGGCGCCCAGGAAGGTCGCCACGGTGGCGGGCAGGCGGCCAGCGATCTCGAGCAGCCGGCGCTCGTCGGCGACCGTGAGGCCGTAGCCGGACTTCACCTCCATGGTCGTCGTGCCGGAGGCGAGCGCCTCCGCCGCGAGCCGCCGGGCGCCGGCCTCGAGGGCACCGGCGGTCGCGGCGCGGGTGGCCTCGACGGTCGTGCGGATCCCGCCGGCGGCGTAGGGCAGGCCGACCAGGCGGGCGGCGAACTCCTCGGCCCGGTCGCCCGCGAAGACCAGGTGGGTGTGGCTGTCGACGAAGCCGGGGACGACGCAGCGGCCGTGGGCGTCGACGCGCTCCTCCCCGGCCCCCTCCGGCAGGGCGTCGGACGGCCCGACCCAGGTCACGCGCCCGTCCACCGCCAGCACCGCCGCGTCCCGCAGCTCGCCGAGTTCGGGATCCTGCGTCGCGAGGAGGCCGATGCCCGTGACCGCGATGACGCTCACGGCGAGAGGCGCTCGGCCAGGTAGCGCAGCGCGATCGGGTAGCGGTACTCGATGGCGGAGTGCGTGGCATCGAAGAGCTCGTAGCGGACGTCGGTCACGCCGACCCCGGCGAGCGCCCGCACGAACGCCTCCGCGCCGAGGTCGAGCCAGTACTGGTCGCGCCTGCCGGCGTCGACGTAGATCGCCTTCATGCCCCGCAGGGCGTCGGCGTGGCCGGGGACCATCCGGACCGGGTCCCAGGCGAGCCAGCGCTGCCAGACCTCGTCGACGAGCTGGCCGGTGGCCGGGTCGAACGGCAGCCGCACGGTGCCGTCGTCGTCGGCCGAGTAGCAGGCCGCCATGGCCCACTCGTTGAGCAGCGCGTCGTCGGACTCCTTCGCCATCGCGGGCCGTGCACGGAAGTCCGCCCAGAACCGGTCGTAGGAGCCGCCGTAGTCGTCGCGCAGGGCGCGGACGGCCGGCGCGAACTCGGTGAGGTAGCAGAGCTCGAACAGCGCGTCGCCGGCGTGGGTCGCCAGCCCGCCGAACAGGTCGGGCCGCAGCATCGGCGTGACCATCGCGCCGTAGCCGCCGCTGGACTTGCCAGCGATGCCGCGGTGCTCCGGCGCCGGCAGGGTGGCGTAGCGGCCGTCGACGAACGGCACGACCTCGTCGCAGAGGTGGGTGTGGTAGCGGCCGGTGGCCGGCGAGTCGAGGAACTGGCTGCCCCCGAGCGACGTCCAGCAGTCCACGAAGGCCACCCGGCACGGGGGCGGCGGGTCGTCGCCGGCGAAGAGGTCGTCGACGAGCTCGATGACGGTCGGGCGCAGGGGGAACCGGTTGCGCCACATGTCCACCTGGCCGGTGAAGCCCTGGATCATGTAGACCACCGGCAGCCGGGCGTCGCCGCCGCCCGGCGCGCTGTAGACCCACAGCGGGCGGACGTGCGGGTCGCCGAGCGGGTTGCCGCGCAGGACGGCGCTGTCGATCTCGAGCTCGTCGAGGCATCCGCGGAGCGGGCGGGACCAGGGCTGCATCAGTTCTCCTGTGCCGTCGGGAGCATGGGGATGCGGACGCCGCGTGCGCGGGCGACCGCGCGGGCGCGCTCGTATCCGGCGTCGGCATGGCGCGCGACGCCGGTGCCGGGGTCGTTCGTGAGGACGCGGTCGAGCCGCTCGGCGGCGTCGGCGGTGCCGTCCGCGACGACCTGGGCGCCGGCGTGGATGGACTTGCCCATGCCGACGCCGCCGCCGTGGTGGACAGCCACCCAGGCGGCGCCCGAGGCGACGTTCAGCATGGCGTTGAGGATCGGCCAGTCGGCGATGGCGTCGCTGCCGTCGGCCATCGCCTCGGTCTCGCGGTACGGCGAGGCGACGGACCCCGAGTCGAGGTGGTCCCGTCCGATGACGATGGGCGCCCGCACGGCCCCGCGCGCCACGAGGTCGTTGAAGCGCGCGCCCGCCTCGGCGCGCTCGCCGTAGCCGAGCCAGCAGATCCGCGCCGGCAGGCCCTGGAAGGCGACGCGGTCGCGGGCGAGCTCCAGCCACCGCTGGAGGGCGTGGTCGTCGGGGAAGGCTGCGGCCACCGCCGCGTCGGTGGCGGCGATGTCCGCGGGGTCGCCGGACAGCGCCACCCAGCGGAACGGGCCCCTGCCCTCGCAGAACAGCGGCCGCAGGTAGGCGGGCACGAACCCTGGGTAGGCGAACGCGTCGGCGTAGCCGCCGGCGAGCGCCTCGCCGCGGAGGTTGTTGCCGTAGTCGAAGACCTCGGCGCCGGCGCGGAGGAATCCGACCATCGCCTCGCAGTGGCGGGCCATCGACGCGCGCGCCAGGGCGACGTAGTCCTGCGGCTTGGCGGTGCGCAGCTCCGCCGCCTCGGACAGGGTGAGGCCGGCCGGGACGTAGCCGTTGAGGGGGTCGTGTGCCGAGGTCTGGTCGGTGACGACGTCGACCTCGACGCCGTCCGCCAGCATCGTCGGGAGCACCTCGGCGGCGTTGCCGACGATGCCGATCGACCGGGCCTCCCCCCGCTCGGCGCACACGCGGGCCCGATCGAGGGCGTCGGCGACCGACTCGGCGACCTCGTCGAGGTAGCGCGTCTCCACCCGGCGACGCGCCCGGGCCGGGTCGACCTCCACGCAAAGCGCCACGCCGCCGTTCAGCGTGACCGCGAGGGGCTGGGCGCCGCCCATGCCGCCCAGACCGGCGGTCAGCACGATCCTGCCGCGCAACGATCCGCCGAAGCGCTGCTCGGCCAGCGCGGCGAAGGTCTGGTACGTGCCCTGCAGGATCCCCTGGGTGCCGATGTAGATCCACGAGCCCGCCGTCATCTGCCCGTACATCGTGAGGCCCTGCGCCTCCAGCTGCCAGAACTCCTCCCAGGTCGCCCAGTCGGGGACGAGCAGGGAGTTCGCGATCAGCACGCGCGGCGCGTGGGGGAACGTCCGGAAGACGCCGACCGGCTTGCCGGACTGGACGAGCAAAGTCTCGTCGTCGGCCAGCCCCCGCAGCGACGCCTCGATCGCCGCCAGGCTCGCGTGGTCCCGGGCGGCCCTGCCCGACCCCCCGTACACGACCAGGTCCTCCGGGCGCTCGGCGACGTCCGGATGCAGGTTGTTGCGCAGGCAGCGCAGGGCCGCCTCCTGGAGCCACCCACGGCACTCGATGGTCACCGTTCCTCCCCCCCTGGGGTCTCTTGGCGGTCTCTGGCGCTCAGGCCGGACGCGCCGAACAGCGCCCCCGAGCCGACAAGCCGCTGGACGTCCGCGAGATCGGCGGCCAGGAAGCGGTCGGATCGCATCGGCTCGACGTCCTCGCGGATCCTCGCGAGGACCGCGGCCGTGCGGTCCCCGGGCGGAACGCCCTGGGACGCGGCCCGCAGCTCGAGGCCGGCGGCGGCGACGAGCGCCTCGGCGGCGAGGATCCCGGTGAGGTTCGCGATCGACCGGCGCAGCTTGATGCCCGCCGACCATCCCATGGAGACGTGGTCCTCCTGCATGCCGGAGGTGGGGATCGAGTCGGCGCTGGCGGGGACGGCCAGCCGCCGGTTCTCCGCGACCATCGACGCGGCCGTGTACTGCGCGAGCATGAAGCCCGAGTTCAGGCCGGCCTGCGGGGCCAGGAACGGGGGCAGGCCGTGGGAGCGGGCCGGGTCGAGCATCCGGTCGGTCCGCCGCTCGCTGATCGCGCCGAGCTCGCAGCCGGCGATCGCCAGCAGGTCCATGACCAGGGCCAGCGGTTCTCCGTGGAAGTTCCCGCAGCTCTCGACGGTGCCGTCGGGGAGGACGACGGGGTTGTCGACGGCCGCGGCGAGTTCTCGGTCACGGACCTGGGCGGCCCAGTCGAGGGCGTCCCGCGCCGCGCCGTGGACCTGCGGGGCGCACCGCAGCGAGTAGGCGTCCTGCACGGCGTGACGGCTATGGCGGTGCGACGCCAGGATCGGGCTGCCGGCGAGCATCGCCCGCAGGTTGGCCGCCGCGCGGGCCTGTCCGGGGTGCGGCCGGAGCTGCTGAAGGGGCTCGGCGAACGGGCGGTCCGTGCCGAGCAGCGCTTCCACCGACAGCGCACAGACAACGTCGGCGGTGTCGGCGAGCACGCCGAGGTCCACGACCGCGAGGACGAGCAGCGCCTGCATGCCCTCGGTGGCGTTCAGCAGCGAGAGTCCGTCCTTGACCTCGAGCGCGAGGGGTTCGAGGCCGGCGGCGGCGAGGGCCGGGGCAGCCGGCGCCGCCCGGCCGTCGGCGTCGCGCATCCAGCCCTCGCCCGTCAGCGCCACGGCGACGTGGGCCATCGGCGCGAGGTCGCCGCTGGCGCCGAGCGACCCGTGCTCGGGCACCGCCGGCCGAAGGCCCGCGTTCAGCATCGCGCACAGGGCCCGCACGACCGCCGGCCTGGCCCCGGTGTGCCCGGAGGCCAGCGTCCGTGCGCGCAGCAGCGCCATGGCCCGCACGACCTCGTCGTCGATCAGCGGCCCCATGCCGGCCGCGTGGCTGCGGACCAGCGCGTGCTGGAGCGCGGCGGCCTGCGCCGGTTCGACGACCGTGTCCGCGAGCGCTCCGAACCCGGTGGTCACGCCGTAAACCACGTCCGCCGAGGCCAGCGCCTCCTCGACCACCCGGCGGGCGGGCGCCATCGCGACATCCGCCGCGGCGTCGACGTCGACGCGCTCACCGCGTCGGGCCACGGCGACCACCTGGGCGGGCGTCAGCGGCTCCGGGGTCAGGCGCACGTGCCGAGCCTAACGGCAGGCGGGCCGGGCGATGCGGGTGGGCGAGGCATCCCCCTGTCGGGGGAAATCGGAGGAAACGACCCGAATGTCTGGCGCGCGGACGGGTCCGCTGTCTAGGCTCCCGCCGGGCACGCGGAACAGCGTGGCGCCCTGAAACGTGAATCGCCGAGGCTCGTCCGAAGCGATTCTCATGACCTCGGTTGGGGCGGTCGCGCAGCGACCGTCATGGAATGCCGAAAGATGACTGGCCGGGCTCCACCCGGAACCGCCCTCTGCCGGAATGGGGATCGTCTTGTTCGGAGCGTCAGGCGCCACCTTGTCAACGGACCGGGGAGAGACCCTCCGCCGCGTCCTCGTCCTGCTGCTGTCGGTCGTCCTGGTCGCCGGGCTGTCGGTCGCGTCGCCGACCGCCGCGCAGCCACGGGAGGTCCAACCGCTGACGCCCGGCGCGGTCGAGACGGCGTCCCGGGCGAAGTCGGAGAGCGGCCGCATCGCGCGGACCGACACCACCCTGCTCGGCAGCGCCGACGAGGAGCTGGTCCCCGTCGTCGTCAAGCTCGACTACGACCCGGCGGCCAGCTACACCGGCGGTGTCAGGGGCCTCCCGGCGACCAGCCCGAGCGTGACCGGCCAGCCGCTGCGCGCCGACGCCCCCGCGCTGCGCGCCCACGACGCCTACGCCGCCGACTTCGAGCGGACGTTCGCCGACGCGCTGGAGGCCGGCATCCCCGAGGCACGGATCGGACGGTCGCTGCGGATCGTGTACGGCGGCGTCAGCCTGGTGCTGCCCGGCAACCGGATCGGGGACCTCCTCGAGCTGCCGAACGTCGCCGCCGTCCAGCGCGACCGGCTGGAGCAGCCCCTCACCGACTCGAGCCCGGAGTTCATCGGCGCGCCGGTGATCTACGACCAGCTCGACCCCGCAGAGTCGTTCACCGCCGGCGCCGGCGTGATCGTCGGCGTGCTCGACTCCGGCGCCTGGCCGGAGCACCCCTCGTACGCGGCCAACCCGGACCTGCCCCCGCGCCCGGACGCCCCCGGCGGAGGGGACCGCACCTGCGACTTCGGCGACAACCCCGTCACCCCGGCGGACGACGAGTTCGAGTGCAACAACAAGCTGATCTCGGGCGCCCCGTTCATCGACCTGTACCTGTTCCTCGTCGGTCTCGGCCTGCTCCCCCCGGAGACCTACGAGACGGCGCGCGACAGCGGCGGGCACGGCACCCACACCTCCACGACCGCGGCCGGCGGTTACGTCGAGGAGGCGGAGATCTTCGGCGTCGACCGCGGACCGCTCCACGGCGTCGCGCCCGGGGCCCAGGTCGCCGCGTACAAGGTCTGCGGCGACCTCGGCTGCTTCTCGAGCGACTCGGCGGCCGCCGTCCAGCAGGCGATCCTCGACGACGTCGACGCGCTCAACTTCTCGATCTCGGGCGGCACGTCGCCGTACACCGACGTCGTCGAGCTCGCCTTCCTCGACGCATACGCGGCGGGGGTGTTCGTCGCGGCGTCCGCCGGCAACTCCGGGCCAGGGGCGGCGACCGCCAACCACCTGTCGCCGTGGGTGACGACCGTCGCCGCGTCCACACAGAACCGCGCGTTCCGGGCCGACGTCAACCTCTCGGCCGACGCCGACGAGCTGACCCTGTCCGGGGCCTCGCTCACCCGGGGGATCGCCGCCCCGACGTTCGTCGCCCGCGCCGACGACCCGGCGTTCGACTACGACGGCGGGATCACCTGCGAGGACGAGGCCGAGCCGGGCACCTTCGACGGCTACATCGTCGTCTGCCGCCGCGCCGGCCCGGACGACCCGCCGACCGGGCGCGTCCAGAAGGGCTTCAACGTCGCCCATGGGGGCGCCGAGGGCATGCTCCTCTACAACGGCGTGTTCCAGCAGACGAACACGGACAACCATTTCCTGCCCACGGTCCACCTCGAGGCGCCCGAGGGGCAGCAGCTCCTCGACTTCCTCGACGCGGCGCCTGAGACGGTGACCGCCACCACCACCGACGGCCAGGCGGTCGTCGACCCCGAGTTCGGCGACATCATCGCCTCGTTCTCCTCGCGCGGCCCCGCCGGGGAGTTCCTCAAGCCGGACATCACCGCCCCCGGCGTGCAGATCCTCGCCGGCAACTCCCCGACCCCCGACGCCATCGCGAGCGGGCCGCCGGGACAGCTGTTCCAGGCGATCGCCGGCACCTCGATGTCCTCACCGCACATCGCCGGGTCGGCAGCCCTGGTCGCCGCCCTGCATCCCGACTGGACGCCCGGCCAGATCAAATCGGCGCTGCTCACGACGGCGCGGCAGGACCTCGTGAAGGAGGACGGCACCACCCCGGCCGACGCCTTCGACTTCGGCTCCGGGCACGTGGACCTCACCGTGGCCGGCAGCCCCGGCCTCACCTTCGACCAGCTGGCGGGCGGCTTCTACGACTCCGCCGACGACGACCTCAACCGGGTGGACCTCAACGTCCCGTCCGTCAACGTCCAGACGCTGCCGGGGATCGTCACGACCACCCGCGTGGCGCGGAACAGCTCCCAGACCAGCGGCACGTGGACGGTGTCCACGACTGCTCCCGACGGCGTGGCGATGACCGTCACCCCGTCCGAGGTGACGCTCGCTCCCGGGGAGGAGGCGACCCTCACCATCACGATCGACGCCACCCACGCCGGGGAGGGCCAGCACCTCGGCGAGATCCGGCTCACCGGGCCGACCGCCCTGCACCTGCCGGTGGCGTTCGTGAAGGACCAGAGCTCGATCGCCCTGGACACCGAGTGCGAGGACGACAGCATCCCCGAGGAGGCGAGCACGCAGTGCACCGTCACCGCCGAGAGCGTGTCGCTCGAGACGTCCACCGCCTCCATCGAGACCGAGCTGTCCACCGAACTCCGCGTCGGCGACGTGAACGGTGCCGAGCGCACCGGTGACCGGACCGTGTCGTTGGAAGGCCGGGTCCTCACCCCGATCGACCCCGCGGCGCCGTCGGTGTCCGCCGGTGACCGGATCGACTTCCAGCGGATCGACGAGATGGAGGAGCCGGAGGAGCCCGTCGTCATGCAGTCCATCGGCGACGAGCAGATCATCAACTTCGAGGGCGTGCCGGAGTTCCTCTACGGCGGCGAGACCTACGACACCATCGGCATCACGTCGAACGGCTACGCCGTCGTCGGCGGCGGCACCAGCCAGGACGTCGAGTTCGAGCCGCAGGACCTCCCCGACCCGACGCCGCCGAACAACGTGCTCGCCCCCTTCTGGACCGACCTGAACGGCACCGGCGCGCCGGGCATCTCCTCCGCCCTGGTGAACCCAGAGGGGCTCGAGGGCTCGTGGCTGGTCTTTGAATGGGACGTCTTCGTGTTCGGCACGCAGAGCCAGCGAAACTTCCAGCTCTGGATCCGCACCGACGGTGAAGAGGACATCTTCTTCTCCTATCCCGACGGGATCGGCGGCGGCTCCTCCGA
>JACCXR010000573.1 GCA_013696915.1 Euzebyaceae bacterium | reverse complement strand
GAGGCCCTCCCAGACCGTCCCGTCGCGGTGGTGTGCGGTGCTCAGGAGCTCACCTCGGCGGGGGCGACCTCGTCGAGCGGGCGCGGCGGGCCGCCGGCGGGCTGCAGCCAGCAGGCGGCGCGCCGGCGCGGCACGATCGTCACGGCGGCCGGATCCTCGACCAGGCAGCGCTCGTGGGAGTACGGGCAGCGGGGGTGGAACCGGCAGCCCGCCGGTGGCCTCGCCGGATCCCCGACCTCGCCGGGCAGTCCGGTCGGCGGCTGCGCGCCGGGTCCCAACCCGGGGACCGCCTGGATCAGCGCCTCGCTGTAGGGGTGCAGCGGCTGCGACCACAGCGCCCCCGTGGGCGCGGACTCGACGATCCGGCCGAGGTACATCACGGAGACGCTGTCGGCCATGTGGCGGACGACGGACAGGTCGTGGGAGATGAACAGCAGTCCGAGCCCGCGGCCGCGCGCGAGGTCGACGAGCAGGTTCGCCACCTGCGCCTGGGTCGAGGCGTCGAGGGCCGACACCGCCTCGTCCGCGACGATCACCGACGGCTCGGCGGCGAGGGCGCGGGCGATGGCGATGCGCTGGCGTTGCCCCCCGGAGAACTCGTGCGGGTAGCGGTCGCCGGCGTCGGGGGAGAGGCCGACCGCGGTCAGCAGCTCCGCGGACCGGTCCCTGGCGTCCCGCCGGTCGTCCCGAGGAACCCCGTCGGCCAGCTGCCGCCAGACCCGCCGGCGGGGGTTGAGCGACGCGTACGGATCCTGGAAGATCATCTGCAGCGACCGGTCGGCGACGGGTCGCGCGCCGCGGCCGAGGGGGCGGACGGCGCGTCCGTCCAGCGTCACGCTGCCGGAGGCGCACGGCAGCAGCCCGACGATCGCCCGTGCGAGCGTGGACTTGCCGCAGCCAGACTCGCCCACCAGCCCGACGATCTGGCCGCGGTCGACGCCGAGATCGACGCCGGCGACCGCGCGGACGGGGGGGCGCCGAGGCCGGCGATACTCAACCGTGACCTCGCGGACCTCGAGCAGCGCCACGTCAGCCCCCCCGATGACGAGCGAGCTCGACCGACGAGCCATCCCCGCGGAGCGGATCCACCGGGCACGCCGCCGCCCGCCCGCCTGCGAGCGTGACCAGTTCCGGCACGCGGGAGGAGCACTCCGGCCGGGCGTGGACGCAGCGGGGGTGGAACGGGCAGCCGGCCGGCCGCGCCTCGGGGGTCGCGGGCTCGCCGGGGATGGGCAGCAGCGGGCGGCCGTGGCGGTCGCCCTCCGGCAGGGCGTCGAGCAGCGCCCGCGTGTACGGGTGGCGCGGCGAGTCGAGGACTCCTCGTGTGGCGCCCTCCTCGACGATCCTGCCCGCGTACATCACGTAGAGCCGGTCCGCGGTGACGTTCATGACCGCGAGGTCGTGCGTGATGAGCACGACGCCCATGCCGGTCTCGCGCCGCAGCCGGTCGAGCAGCTGGAGGATCCCGGCCTGCACGGTCACGTCGAGCGCGGTCGTCGGCTCGTCGGCGATGAGCAGCCGGGGCTCGCACGCCAGCGCGATCGCGATCGCGATGCGCTGCTTCATCCCTCCCGAGAAGTGGTGCGCGAAGGCGTCGAGCGCCCGCGCCGAGTCCGGCAGGCGCACCAGCCCGAGCAGCTCGACCGCCCGGGCCCTGGCGGCCTTCCGTGAGACGCCGCGGTGCACGCGCAGGTGCTCGGTCAGCTGGGTGCCGATGTCGATCATGGGGTGCAGCGCCGTCGTCGGGTCCTGGAAGACGATCGCGACGTCGGCGCCCCGCAGGCGGCGCAGCTCCCTGCGGCGCAGCGCCAGCACGTCGCGACCGTCGAAGCGGATCTGCCCGCCGGTCTGCGCGCCGTGCGGCAGCAGGCCGAGCACCGACAGGGCGGTCAGGGTCTTGCCGCTGCCGCTCTCGCCCGCCAGCCCGACCACCTCGCCCGCCTCGACCCGCAGGTCCACTCCGTCGACGAGGCGGCGCACGCCCGTGCGGGTCGGCAGCGCGATCGCCAGCCCGTCGATCTCGAGCAGGCTCACAGCGCGCGCTCCCTCACCGCACGTGAGGTCTGGGGATCGAGCGCGTCCCGCAGGCTGTCGCCGAGGAAGTTGAAGGCGAGGACCACGGTGAGGATGGCCAGCCCGGGGAACGCGCCGATCCACCAGAAGTTGAACGTCCTGGCGCCCTCGGAGACCATCGCCCCCCACTCCGGCGACGGCGGCACCGCGCCCAGGCCGAGGAACGACAGGCCGGACAGCAGCAGGACCGCGTTGCCGAGCTCCAGGGTCGCGAGCACGAGGACGGGGCCGGCCACGTTCGGGAGCACCTCACGGACGAGCGCGCGGGCAGACGACACGCCGAGCAGGCGGCTGGCGGCGACGTACTCGCTGCTGCGCAGCGAGAGCACGAGGCTGCGGGTCACGCGCGCGTAGGACGGCCATGACACGACCACGATCGCGAGCACCGCGTTGCGCAGGTCCGGACCGAGCGCGGCGACCACGGCCATGGCGAGGATGATCGGGGGGAACGCGAAGACGAGGTCGACGACGCGCATGACCGCCTCTTCGAGCCAGCCGCCGACGTAGCCGGCGGCGGCGCCGAGCGTCGCGCCGACGGTGACGGAGAGCCCCACGAGCATGAACGCGAGCGGGATGCTGATGCGGGCGCCGTAGAGCACGCGGGAGAGCACGTCGCGTCCCAGCCCGTCGGTGCCCATGAGATGCTCCGCGGACGGCGCGAGGAACCGGCCGGACTCCTGCAGGATCGGGTCGGTCGGCGCGATCAGGGGGGCGAGGGCGGCGATCGCGAGCCACACCGATGCGATGCTCAGGCCGATGACCGCCAGGGGCTGCCGCCAGGCCGACCGGGTCAGCCGGCGCTGCCGGCGAGTGAGCGGGATCCCGGCGGCGGTGTGCGCGCTCACGAGGCCCGGATCCGCGGGTCGATGACGCCGTAGAGCACGTCGACCACGAAGTTGACGAAGATGTACACGAGCGCGACGAACAGGCTGACGCCCATGATGGCCGGGAGGTCGAGCGTCGTGGCGCTGCGGTAGGCGTAGGAGCCGATTCCTGGCCAGCTGAAGATCTGCTCGACGAGCACGGTCCCCGCGAGCAGCGACGCGAAGGCGGTGCCCACGACCGTGATGATCGGCACCAGTGCGGCTCGCATAACGTGCCGGCGGACCACCAGGCGCACCGGCAGGCCCTTCGCGTGGGCCGCCCGGACGTAGTCGTTGCCGAGCACCTCCAGCACCGACGAGCGCGTGAACCGCGTCAGCAGGCCGATCGTGTAGGCCGCGAGCACCATGGCGGGCAGCAGGACGTGGCCGAGCGCCGAACGGAACGTCGCCCAGTCGCCGGCGAGCGCCGCATCGACGGTGTACATGCCGGTCACTGACGGCGGGCGCGGCGCGCCGGGGCCGAGCCGGCCGGCGCCCGGGAACAGGCTGAGGCGGAAGGACAGCAGGTAGAGCGCGATCAGCGCCAGCCAGAACAGGGGCACCGAGACCCCGCCCAGGGAGACCACCCGCAGCGCCTGGTCGATCGGCCCGTCGCGGCGCACCGCCGCGAGGGTGCCGAGGCCGATGCCGAGCACCAGCGAGATCGCCGTCGCCGTCAGGGCCAGCTCGGCGGAGGCGGGACCGAACTCGGCGAGGTCGGTGCGCACCGGCCGGTTCGTCTGCTGGGACCGGCCGAGGTCACCTGTGAGGAGGTTCGTCAGGTAGCGCCCGAACTGCACCGGCAGCGGCTGGTCGAGGCCGTACTGGCGCCGGAACGCCGCGACGGCGTCGGGATCCTCGATCGCCCGCTGCCCGAGGTTCGCCGCGGCGGGATCCCCGGGGACGAGGTTGGTGAGCAGGAAGGCCACCAGCACCACGCCGAACGCCAGCGCGACGGCGGCGGCGAAGCGACGCGCGACGAACCGCGACAGCACGGGTGCGGACCTCCCCGGGTCACGCCGCGGGCGTGCGGCTCACGCCCGCAGCAGGATGCGGCGGGTTCAGCGACCGACGGCTTCGAGGTCGATGGTCCATGCCGGGTGGAACTGGACCGGTCCCACGTCGGTGCGGGCCACCACCGACGCCGTCGGCTGGAACAGCGGGAACATCACACCACGCTCGTTCATCTGCCGCTGGAACTCCTCGAAGAGCGGCTCACGCTCGGCGTCGTCGACGGTCGTGGCGACCTCCTCCATGACCGCCTCGAGCTCCGGGTCGCTGCCGGCGGGCCAGCCGGCCCGCAGCCCGACGATGCCGCCCGCGCCAAACACGAGGTAGTCGGCCGGGTCCGGATAGTCGGGGGCCCATAGCCACAGGCCCATCTGCTCCTCGCCGGCGCGGTAGGTCTCCAGGGCGGTCGCGATCGGCGCGGGCGTGAGCTCGACGGTGATGCCGACCTCGGCGAGCGTCGCCTGGACCCGCTCGGCGACCGGACCGAAGTTGAGGCCGTTCGCGGTGAAGTCGCTCGGGTACTCCAGCTCCACCGTCACGTCGCCGCCCAGTCGCTCGACCGCCGCCGTCGCCCGGTCGACGTCACGCTGCGGCGCCTCCTGTTCGCCGAGCGCGCCGAGGAACACGTTCGGGATGATGCCGGGGACGCGCACCGCGCCGTCGCCGGCGAGCTCGAGGATGGCGTCGTAGTCCAGCCCGTACCGCACGGCCTCGCGGAAGTCGGGGTTCGAGGTGACGTCGGAGATCTCCGGGTTCGCGTTGGCGAAGAGGAACCAGATGTTCGGCGAGGCCTCCTCGACGACGTCGAGGCTGGGGTCGCCGCGCAGCTGGCCGAGCTGGTCCGCGGCGAGATCGAGCACGATGCTCGACTGCGCGCTCTGCACGTTGAGCGCCTGGGTCGCCGCCTCCACGTTGCGCAGCACGACGCGGTCGTAGACGGGCGGCTCGCCCCAGTAGTCGGGGTTCGCGGCGAGGATGGTCTCGGTCGTCGTGTCGAACTGCTCGAGCACGTACGGCCCCGTCCCGGCGGACTGGGTGTTCAGGAACTCCTCGGCCGTGTCGGCTTCGGCGGCGTCCTCGGCGTCGGTGCCGCCGTTCTCGCGGACCAGGTCGGCGTTCAGGATGCCGAGCGTCGGGTTCGGCAGGATGCGGGGCAGCTGCGGGGTCGGCTGCTCCGCCCGCAGCACGACGGTCCGCTCGTCGACGGCCTCGGCGGTGACGCCGTCCATCAGGAACGAGCCGTTGCCCTTGAGGTTGCGCACGCGGTTGAGGGAGAACGCGACGTCGTCCGCCTCCAGGGCGGACCCGTCGGCGAACACCACGTCGTCGCGCAACGTGAACGTGAACTCGGTGGCGTCGTCGTTGGCCTCGAAGCTCTCCGCAAGATGCGGGACCGGCGTGGACACGTCGGCGTCCTCGAAGGTCAGCAGCGTGTCGTAGAGCGCCACCCCGACGATCGTCCCGGTCACCTCGAACTGGCGGCCGGGGTCGGCGGTGGCGAGGTCGAAGGACTTGTCCACGACGAGCGTCTCCGGTCGAGGGCCGGCGGCGCCGGTGTCGGCCTCCTCGGGGGCGGTCGTGGCACCGTCAGCGTCCTCGGTGGCGGGGGAGGGGGCGTCATCGTCCCCGGTGGGCGTCGTGCCTGTGTCGCTCTCGACGGCCTCGTCGGTCCCCCCTTCCTCACCGCCGCCGCACGCGCCGAGTGCGACCGTCAGTGCGATGATCAGAGCGAGCGGGGCCTTGGGTGGGATGCCTCTCACGGTTCGGTCCTCCCGGATGGGCAGCAGGATCTGTCCCGCGGCGCACGACTTCGCAGGTCGGGCTGGAAGCCCGTGAAGCGAACGTTCGTTCACACGCTAGGAGGCCTTGCGCGCGAAGTCAAACACCCTGACTCCTCGCGGTCAGGCGATCGGGTTCTCCCATCGGATTTCGGTGAACCGCGCGAAGTCGGTGTCCGCCGCGCAGACGTTCAGCCCATGCTCGATCGCAAGGGCCGCCATCTGGCGTCCGTCACCAGGTTGCCCCTGGGCTGATGCGCGGCGACGAGTGCGCCGAGCACTTCGGCGTGACGCTCGGTCGGCTGCGGGATCCAGACGGTGCCGGCCGCCAGCCACTCGGTGACGTAGGCCCAGGCATCGTCGGGATCGAGCGGGCGTTCGAGCGCACGGGGATGGGTGACGATCCTCAGGAAGGCGGTCAGGGCCAGCCAGGGCAGCCCGACCCGGCTGGGTCCGTTGAGCCGTGCCGTCAGCCATTCCAGGGCGGCGTCGTGAAAGCGGCTGGCCTCGTCGACCGCGAACAGCAGCAGGTTCGCATCGACGAGCATCAGCGCGACGCCGGACCATGCAGGTGCTCGAGAGCCTCGGCG
>JACCXR010000399.1 GCA_013696915.1 Euzebyaceae bacterium | reverse complement strand
GTCGCGTGCCCAGTTGTCCGAGCGCGCCGCGACCTTGCGGTGCTCCCGGGCGATGCGCCGGTTGGCGTCCCGCCACGCCCGCGAGCCCTTGCGCTTGCGCGCCCGTCGCTGCTGGGAGACGACGATCCGGTCGCGCGCGTCGGCCATCCAGCGCGGCAGCGTGTGCAGGGCGCCGTCGCTGGTCGCCAGCGTCACCGCCACGCCGCGGTCGCCGCCGACCACCGACCCCCGCCCCGCCGCCGGTTCGCTGCGCACGACCGCGACATTGTTGCAGCCCACGGTGGCGCGCCACACCCACCTCGGCGCCGCCCTGCTGCCACCCGCCCGTTTCCTGGTGATCGTCAACGTCACCGGCGTGCCCCCGCGGGCGGTCAGCCGGCCCAGCTGCCGCCGCACGGACTTCGGCAGCCGGATCCTGCCGCCCCCTTGGATCCGCAGGGCCCGCGCGTCGAGGTCGACCCTCCACGACGACGGCTCGTCCCAGCAGGCGGTGTCAAACCGGCGGCGGGACCGAAACCGCGGCAACCCCGGCGCCTGCCCGGCAGCGCAGCGCCGCAGGAACGCGCCGTAGGCCTCATCCAGGCGCCGCAACGCGCCCCGCAGCGGCTGCACGCCCCACGCGAACACGTCGTCGCGCACCCCCCGCAGTTCGGTGAGCTGGCCGAACTGGTCGAACAGGCTCACCTTCAACCCGGCGGACCGCCAGGCGTCGCGGCGTTCGGCCAGCCCGGCGTTGTAGACCTCGCAGCACACCCCCAACAGCCCGTGCAGCGCGTCCTGCTGCACTGCGGCGGGGTTGAACGCGAACGTCGTCTTCCTGCGCAACACCCGGTCTGTCCCATCGACCACAAGACGGCCCGGCCCGTACCGGGCAGCGGAGGACTTCGCAGCGATCACCATCACCACCATCATGACCGCAGGGTGTGACTGCGACGGTGAGGCCCGCCGCACCGATGCCCGGCCAGACGCTCAACTGCACAGGTTATTTCCACGCAGGCCCTAACACCACCGGCCTCGGGCTCCGCGGCCACGCCGGGATGCGGACCCCGCCGCCCGCGGTCAGGCCAGACCAGGGCTGCGCGAGCCACGCCCCCCGGCACGTTCGCGGCACCGGCGACCTGGTGGATCTCGCCGGCCCGGCGTGAGGCGGGCCGCCGGTACACTGCGGCGGGGGCAGAAGATCAGGCAGCGTCGAGTGGGAGGAAGCGGCTGTGCCGACCGCCAGCGGGGGTGGGGCGCCGGGCCTCGGCGAGGACACCGGCCCTCGTCCTGTGGTGCGAGCGGCCACCGGACTTCTCCTCGGTGTGGGCGTCGGGCTCCTGGCTGCGGTGCTGAGCCCCCGCCGTCCCCCGGCCGCGGGTGGCCCGGCCGGCCCCCCGCTCCCGGCGAACCCGTCCCTGTCGGGCCGGGTCCCGCCCGATCCGATCCCGCCGGCGCCGTGACGCGAAGGATCCGCGACCTCACGCTCGCCGCGCTCGACGACCTGCCGGCGACGTGCCGGTCGTGCGTGTTCTGGGAGGTCGGCACGGGGTCCCGCGGGCCGCGTCCCGACCCTCGGGCAGGCGGGGAGAGCAAGGATGCCTGGTGGCAGGCCACGCAGCTCGAGTGGGGGACGCCGGGGAAGGCGATCTACGTCGACGACGTGCCGGCGGGGTACGCGACCTTCGCTCCCGGGGAGCACTTCCCGCGCATGCGCCGGATGGGACGCGCCGTGTCGGACGACGCGTTCCTGCTCGCCACCCTCTGGGTCGCGCCGGACCACCGTGGCCAGGGCCTCGCCACGGCGCTCCTGCAGAGCGTGCTGCGGGAGACGCACCGCCGCGGCGGCAGGGCTCTGGAAGCGTACGGCGCTCCGACCGTCGCACCGGGCGCGACCTGCGTGGTCCCGGAGTCGTTCCTCAAGTCGCGGGGCTTCCAGGTCCTCCACGACGACGGGGACCTGCCCCTGCTGCGGCTCGACCTGCGCCAGACCGTGCGGTGGCAGGAGTCGGTCGGGCACGCCCTGGAGGGGGTGCTGTCCGTCCTCTCGCGGCGGGAGCGGCAGCCGGCACCGGCGCGGGCCCGCCCGGCCCTCGAGACCCGCTACGCCCGGGACGACGGCGCCCGGCCGTCGCCCTGACCGCAGCGGGAACCCAGCAGCGGCGCCAGGTGCGCCGGACGTTTCGGGGGCGTGCGGACCGCCGCCTCCCGAGCCGAGCGGTCAGAATCAGACCGGCACCGGCGCGGGGACAGCCGCGGCGAGGAACCGGGCGACGGCTCCGGCGAGGGCGGCGGCGAGCGCGTCCTGGGTCGCTGGATCGGTCAGCCGCGCCTCGTCGGCCGGCGAGGTCAGAAATCCCGGCTCCACGACGACGGCCGGCATGCGCGTCTCGCGCAGCAGGCCCCAGGTCATCGGGTGGATGCGGCAGTCCGGCCGCCATCCCGCGGCGATCATCGCGGCCTGAGCGGCAGCGGCCAGGGCCATGCCGGCCTCGGACACGAACGTCGCCGAACCGAAGTAGTAGGCGCTGGCTCCGCGGGCGGACGCCGACGTGAGCCCGTTCAGGGCGATCGAGACCACCAGATCCACCCCGAGCTCGTTGGCCAGACGCGCCCGCTCGGTGGCGGTCGGGGTGCTGGCCGGACCCCGCGCGAGCGTCGCGTGGGCGCCCTGCGCTGACAGCCGGGCCGACAGCAGCGTGGCGATCTGCCACGCCACCTCCGACTCGCTGGCGCCGCCGGGGCCACGATGGCCGGGATCGTCCGGCCCGTGCGAGGGGTCCACGAGGATCCGGGCTCCGGACAGCCCGCGCGCGGACAGGCGCCGCAGCCACTCGCGTTCGCGGGCCCGCACGCCGATGCCGCCCGAGTGGTGATCGCGGTGCAACCGCCGCAGGGCCGCGATCGTCCCGGGACCCGCGACCCCGTCGACCTCGAGGCCGATGTTGCGCTGCAGCTCCTCGACGGCGGCGTGGGCGAGCGGACCGAAGATCCCGTCCTCGGCGCCCGCGTCGAAGCCGAGTTGGTTGAGCCGCGTCTGCAGCTCCCGCACATCGTCGCCGCGCATCATGATGCGGGAGTGCCAGAGCAGCCGGTCACCGAGGGCGTACCCGGCCTCCACGAGGGCACGCCAGGACTCGGGGCCGACGATGCCGTCTGCGGCGAGGCCGCGTTCCCGCTGGAAATGCCGCACCGCCGCGGTGGTGACGGGCCCGAACACGCCGTCGGAGAGCAACTCGTCGACGGGTGGCGGCAGCCCCCCGGCGCCGGTGGCCTGAAGAGCCCAGCGGATGAGGCGGCGCTGCAGGTCCCGCACCGCCGCACCGGTGTCGCCGACGCGAATGATGGGGGCCACGGCGCCCGAGTCTACGGGCGAGGCGTGCCGCACCGGCGGATGCCAACGCCCGCGCCACGGTCGCTCGGTCCGGCGACGCCGGCCGTTCAGGCGATGAATTCCTGGAGGTCGGCGAGCAGTTGGCCCTTGCCCTTGGCGCCGACGATGCGCTTCTTCTCGTCCCCGCCGGCGATGACGAGCAGGGTCGGGATCGACATCACCCGGTACTTGCGGGCGGTGTCGGGGTTCTCGTCGACGTTGAGCTTGACGACCTTGAGGGCGCCCGACTGCTCCTCGGCGATCTCCTCAACGACCGGCGAGACCATCCGGCACGGACCGCACCACTCCGCCCAGAAGTCGATGAGGACCGGCGTGTCCGACTGCAGGACCTCGCTGTCCCAGTCGGCATCGGTCACGGCCTGCGCGTTGCTCATGCTGTCCTCCGGTCGATTTCGGCGTCGGACTGGCCAACCAGCCCCCCGCCGGCGGTATTCCCCGGCACCAGGCCCGCCCCACCAGTCCGGGCGCGCCGGCCGCGACATCAGTGATGTGCCTCCAACCAGCGCTCCGCGTCGATGGCCGCCTTGCACCCCATGCCTGCCGCGGTGACGGCCTGCCGGTAGATCCGGTCCACGACGTCGCCCGCCGCGAAGACGCCGTCGACGCTGGTCGCGGTCGTGGGCTCCTTCACGACGACGTAGCCGTCGGGGTCGAGGTCCAGTTGACCGGCGAACAGCGATGTCGCCGGGTCGTGGCCGATGGCGACGAAGAGCCCGTCGGTGCGCAGGGTGCGCTGCGCGCCGGTGACGGTATCGGCCAGCACCACGCCCTCGACCTGGTCGTCGCCGAGGACGTCGATGACCTGGGCGCCGAGCTCCCAGGCGACCTTGGGGTTGGCGAACGCCCGGTCCTGCATGATCTTCGACGCGCGCAGCTCCTTCCGGCGGTGGACGACGGTGAGCTTCGACGCGAACTTCGTGAGGAAGTTCGCCTCCTCCATCGCGGAGTCGCCGCCGCCGACGACGACGAGCTCCCGGTCGCGGAAGAAGAAGCCGTCGCATGTCGCGCAGCTGGACACGCCGCGCCCGATGAGCCGCTGCTCACCGGGGAGGTCGAGCCAGCGCGCCGTGGCCCCGGTCGAGACGATCACGGTGCGGGCGGCGTAGGTGTGGTCGCCGACGTGCGCGGAGAACGGCGAGCCCGCCGAGAGGTCGACCCTGTCGACGTCCGCGGTCACGAAGGTCGTGCCGAACCGCTCCGCCTGCTTGCGCATGTCGGTCATGAGTTCGGGGCCCATGCGCCCCTCGGGGAAGCCCGGGTAGTTTTCGACCTCGGTGGTGAGCATGAGCTGGCCGCCGGCCTGGCGGCCCTCGATCATGATCGGCTCGAGGTCGGCGCGGGCGGCATAGAGGGCCGCGGTCAGGCCGGCGGGCCCCGAGCCGACGATGATGACGTCGTGGGCGGAACTGGTCATGTGGACTCCTGTGACGGGCTTCCCGCCCGGTGAACGCGCCGACGAAGCCGCGGTATTCCGCCCGGGGGCCGGCCGGCCGCGAACCTACACTTGTCGGGCGATGAGCACTCCGATTCCGACCTGCGTCAACCATCCGGGAACACCGACGCGGATCTCCTGCTCGAACTGCGGTGACCCGATCTGCACGCGGTGCATGCAGCAGGCGCCGGTCGGCCAGAAGTGCCCGTCGTGCGCGCGACTCCCGCGGCGTGCCCGCGCCCTCGGCAAGCCGGTCCACTATGTCCGCGGCATCGGGGCCGGTGTGGCCGCGGCGGTGGCCGGCGGGGTGGCCTTCGCCGTCCTGCTGCGTCTCCTGCCGTTCGGAACGTTGATCCTCAGCGGTTTCCTGGGGTTCGGCATCGGCCGGGCGGTCGGGTGGGGCGTCCACCGCCAGACCCAGCCGCCCTTCCCCGGGATCGCCGCCGCCTGCGGCGTCCTCGGCGTGCTAGTGGCGTTCGCGCTGCTCGGCCGTGTCGTTCCCAGCGGGCTGTTCCTGCTGCTCGCGTACCCGGTGGCCGGCCTCTTCGCGGTGCGCGGCCTACAGCGATAGCACGACAGCGCAGTCGGTGCCGACGACGTCGATCCGCACGCGGTCGAGGGCGGCGGCGCCGGCGGTCGCCCCCACGTGGACGTAGACCAGGGCGGGACTCCCGGCGAAGTTGACCCGCTCGACCCGGACAATGACCTCCGGCGGTCCGTCGGCTGGCGCCACCGCGTCCAGGCACGCCGCCGGGAACTCGCCCGACGGGAAGGCCGGGGCCTGCTCGACCTCGGCCCGGCGCTCGGCTGCCAGCCCGGGGGCCTCGTCGACCGGCGTGCCGAGCAGGCGATCGATCTCTTCCAGCCCGGTGTAGCGCTCGCGGACGGCGGCCTCGTCAGCCAGCGCGGGGCCCTCGGCCACGGCGGCGGAGTCCTGGGACTGCGCCTCGGTCTCGGCGGCCG
>JACCXR010000553.1 GCA_013696915.1 Euzebyaceae bacterium | reverse complement strand
GGGGAGGGGCGGCGGGCTCGCGGACCTCGCCGGCCGGGACAGGGGCGGCGGGCTGGCGGACCTCGCCGGTCGCTACGTCGAGGAGGGCGCCTGGGTCGACGCCGCCCGCCACCGCCTCGCCGAGGGGGAGAGCATCCCCGAGCTGGTGGCCGTGTTCGAGCGGCTCCTCGGCGCGCTCGACGCCGAGCGCGCCGACCGGGACCGCACGTTCGCGACCGCGCTGGCGGCCGAGGCCGTGGTGCCCGGCACGACCGCGCCGGGGCTGGCGACGGGCCGACTGCTCCCGATCGAGCACGTCCTCGGCACCGTCCTCGCCCCGGTCGCGCAGTCCCAGCCGGTGCTGCTGCTTGTCATCGACGGCCTGTCCCACGCGGCGGCGGTCCCGCTGCTCGCCGACCTGCGCCGCGAGGGTTGGCAGCCGCACGGGCCGTCGGGCGCCGCCCTCCCGCCGGTCGTGGCCGCCCTGCCGACCGTCACCGTCGTGAGCCGGGCGACCCTGCTGACCGGACGCCTCCAGCGCGGCGGGCAGGACGTCGAGCGGGACGGCTTCTCGACGCATCCCGCGCTGCTCGACGCGTCCGCGGGGCGGGCACCGGTGCTGTTCCACAAGTCGGACCTCCGCCCCGCCGACGGGGAGATCGCGCCCGCGGTCCGCGAGGTCGTCGCCGACCCCGGCCGCCGCGTCGTCGGCGTCGTGGTGAACGGCGTCGACGACCACCTGGGCGGGGGAGATCAGCTGCGCCTCGCGGACGGGCTCGAGGGCATCCCGGTGCTCCGGCCAGTGCTGCAGGCCGCGGCGGAGGCCCGGCGGGTGGTCGTGCTCGCCAGCGACCACGGGCACATCCTCGGCTCCAGGCAGCGCGTCGTGGCGGCGTCGGGTGGTGGGGAGCGGTTCCGTCTTCCTGGTGACGCCCCCGCTGCCGACGAGGTCGAGGTGACCGGAGGCCGCGTGCTCGGCGGCGAGCACCGCGTGGTCCTCGCCGCCGAGGAGGGCGTCCGCTACGTCTCCTACGCCAAGCACGGCTACCACGGCGGGGCGACCCCGGCCGAGGCGCTGTGCCCGCTGGTCGTGCTCGTCCCCGGTGGGGTGGGGCTGGCCGGCTGGGAGCCGCTGGTCACCCGCGCGCCGGCGTGGTGGGACCCCGCGGCGGCGCCGGTGCCGGTGGAGGTGGATGCGCCTTCGCCTTGGCGGACCGCGCCTGTGGCGGTTGCCGCTCCCGTCCGGGCGAACCCGCAGCTGAGCCTGCTCGACGAGCCGGCTGAGTCCTCTGCCGCCATCATCGCCACCGGTGCCACGGGCGAGCCCGCCTGGCTGGCCGCGCTGCTGACCTCGCCGCGGCTCGCGGCCCAGCGCCGGCTCGCCGGTCGGGTCGCGCTCGACGACCGCGACCTGTCCGTCCTGCTGCGGGTGCTCGTCGCGTCGGGCGGCACGGCATCGGGCGCGGCGCTGCAGCGCACCCTCGACCTGTCCGCCAGCCGCCTGCGCGGCAAGCTGGAAGCCGCCCGCACCCTGCTCGACGTCGACGGCTACCAGGTCCTGCGCATCGAATCCGACGGCACCGCCGCCCTCAACGTCGAGCAGCTCACCCGCCAGTTCGAGATCCCGGCGCCGGCCCACTCGTCGTGACGCGGGCAGGAGCACCGTCACGCAAACTGGGTTGTCGCGGGCGTGCGGATCTCGGGTTCGGCGAGTTCAGAAACTCCACCCCTCCTGGCGCGCGAGTGCGTTGAAGTCGAGGCTGGTCGCGCCGAACTCCGCCGCGATGTTCGGGATCTTCAAGTTCCTGTCGGCGGTACCGGTGCCCTTCATCCGCTCGGCGGTGACGAGCTGCCGGCCACGCGCGACCGCGTGAGCCACGAGCCAAGGATCCGCGTCGTTGTGCCGAGGGGTCACCCAGTCACCATGGACTCGCGCGATCCGGGCGACCAACTCAATCTCGTCGGCTTCGGCCTCCACCACGAAACCTTGGAAGTTCCTGCACCAGGGGGCGCAGTCGTCATCGACACGCTCGAGTTCGATCAGCACCTGGCGGGGCAGGAACGCACGTCCCGCGTCGACGATCCCCTCGACCCGGGCCCACACGGAGGGCCAAACGTCGCGCGGGAACTGGCGATGCAGGTTGATGACGATCATCGTGTCGAAGCAGTACTGGATCACCTCCTGGTCTCGCGCCCGAGCAGTTCTGCCTCCATCCGCTCGATCGTGGAAACCTTGGACTCGAGGTAGTACGCCGCGTCAACGACGGTGATGTCACCGTCATGCCAGGCGTCGAGCACGGCGTTGACGTAGTTGGCGCCCAAGTTGCGCAGGTGAGTTCTGTGGTGTGGCGGCCCGCCCTCGACCCCCCGCTGCGCTTCCCGTTCGGCGTCGATCCGATCGGCCGTTGCCGCTCGGACCTCCGCCAGTTGGTCACTGGTGATGCGGCCCAGGACGCGCAACCGGACGGCTGCGGCTTCACGACTCACCCTGAAACGGGTGGCGAGCCGTGGGATGGCGGCGTACGGGTCCTCTCGGCCGAGCTCTCCGAGGAATTCGCTCCGTGGCATGAGGGCCTCAGCAGCCAGGGCGTTGCACCGACGTTCGACGGCCTCGTCCGCCCACAGGAGACAAAGGCTGCCGGTCTTCTGCAGAATGTGGCCGACCTCGTGAATCAAGGTGAAGATCCGCGCCTGCGGTGGGTCGGCTCCATTGAGGACTACAACGGGAAGCACCGTTTCGTGGATGGAGAAGCCGCGACACTCGCTTTGAGGGACACGACTCATCTGGAAGATCAAGACGCCGGCCGCTTCGGCGGCCTCGACCCAAAGCCGCAAGGCCGCGTTGCTGTCGGCTGCGGCGAGCTGTCGGGCCAGCGGCACGTCCAGCGCCAGCCGCAAGTGCTCCGCGGAGCGCTCCACCTGTGCGGGGTCGAAGTCGAGGGCGCTCAGGCGGTTGGCGAGTGGACCGTGCAGCTCCAGGAAGGCGGCCCGACGGTCGGTCGCGCGACGCAACTCGAGTCGCAGCGCCGGGGACAGCCTGCCCTGCCGGTCACCGCCTCGGAAGTCCGGCGGCTGCCGAAGGTCGTCCGGAGGGGGAGTCGCGAGGAAGAACAAGGCCGGGGGCCGACGGTACAACCCGGCCAGGCCCCGCAGCTGCGCCAGGCTGGGAGCCGCCTCACCGGTCTCCCATTCGACCACCCTCTCGGGCTTCGTCTTCAGCCGGCGG
>JACCXR010000549.1 GCA_013696915.1 Euzebyaceae bacterium | reverse complement strand
GCGCCGGGACACCCGGCGCCGCGCATCCGAACGGACAACTTTCTACGAGCCGAGCGACCCTGGCGAGTCCTGGCGCACCTGCTGCGC
Organism: Euzebyaceae bacterium; assembly: GCA_013696915.1. Lineage (GTDB taxonomy): Bacteria > Actinomycetota > Nitriliruptoria > Euzebyales > Egibacteraceae > JACCXR01. The sequence goes on along the minus strand of JACCXR010000549.1, from coordinate 6,880 downwards.
GCGATCCCCGGCATCCTCCTTGACGGTCTGGGCGGAGCCCTGCGCGTCCTCCTTGACGGTCTGGGCGGAGGACTGGGCCTCCTCCTTCACGACCTCCGCCGAGTACTGCGCCTCGCCCTTCACCGTCTGGGCGGCGTCGGACACGCTCTCCTTGGTCTCGTCCAGGGCCTGCTGGGCGTGCTCCTTCGCCTGCTCGACCATCTCCTTGCCGGACTCGGCGAGCGCTTCCTTGACTGGTTCGAGCTTCTCGGTCACCCCTTGGGCGGCGCGGTGCTCGGCCTCGGTCTTGGGCAGCAGCGATGCCCCCAGCAGACCGGCGCCGAAGGCGATGAGGCCCGCCGCGAGTGGGTTGCCCGTGGCCTGGCGGGCGAGGGCATCCGGGGCGCCGCGCACGCCTTCGGCGACGCTGGTGCCGGCCGAGGACACCCGGTCGGTCAGGCCGCCGGCGGCGTCACTGGCACCGTCGGCGAGCCCGCTCGCCCGGCCTCCCACGTCGCCCGCGAAGCCGGACGTGCTCTGGCGGGTGTCCCCGGCCGAGCCCATGACGGTGTCCTTGAGCCCGGTCCAACTCTGGCGGACGCGTTCGGTGCGGCGCTCAGCGATCCGGCGGGGGCTGACCTTCTCGCCGATCGCGTCGAGCTTGGTGCTCATATCGCGACGCGTCGCCTCGATGTCGTCCCTTATCGCATCTGGTTCTTGGCCCACTGCACGTCCTCCTTGAGGGTCTCAACGGTCTGTTCGGGAACGGGGGTGACCTGTTGCAGACTCTCACGGGTCCTCTCGGGGAGGTTGACCGCTTTGAGCGTGCTCATGGTCTTGTCCGGGGCGAGGTTCACCTGCTGCAGCTTCTTCTTGCCAACCGAGAAGAGGACGCCGGCCACGATGGCGTAGAGCAGTCCCACGATCAGGAACGCCACGCCGGCCGGCACGACTTCGGCCAGGCCCCAGGCGAGCGCAAACGAGAGGAGGAGGAGGGCGATGAGCCCGGCGCCTGCCGCTCCGCCGAGCATCCCTGCCGGCTTGGTGATCTGCTTTGCCTCCGCCAGATCATCCTTGGCGGCTGCTGATACCTTCGCGATCTCGGCGCGAGTGCCCTCCAGGTCTTCGCGGGCCGCCGCTGCGATCCGCGAGACGTCCTGCTTGACCTCGGCCTTGGCGAGATCCATTTCCTGCCGGAAGAGCGAGGTGACGTCGCCCAACAGCTCGGACAGCAGTTCGGACAGCGGACGTTCCGCCTGTGGGTCGTCGTAGACCGGATCGGTGCTTGGAATCTCGGTGACCATCAGGGTGCTCCAGGGGAGCCGACGCCGCCCGGACGCGTGTCCAGCGGGTCGGGGTCGATGCCCGGATCCGGGTCGAGGGCGGGGGCCGTGAGGGTCTGCTGCGGCCTGACCTCGCCGGTGGAGATGTCGTCCGTGGTGATGTGCGGGATCGCCGGCGGCGGGGTCGAGGGGGCTTCGTACATGCCGCCGGAACTCGGGGGCGTTTGACGTCCGCTCTGCTGCGTCGGCCCGTCGGAGGACCCGCTGACGTTGCGGGCGACCCGCCCGATCAGAAAGCCGGCCGCCGCAGAGCCCGCGAGGAACACTCCCGAGCGGCGGCGGGCGAACTGCTGCACCTCTCGCACCACGCCTTCGAAGCCGAGGGACTCGACCCGGTCGGCGAGGCGGCTGACGGTCTCGGCGGCCTGCTTGGCGTAGTCGCCGGCCTGCCCGGTCTCGTCGGTGCGTCCCTCGGCGAGCGCGCGGACCTGCTCCCCCAGCTGCCGGAGCGCTCCGGCGAACCGGTCGGTCTGCTCACTCGCCTGGCTCTGCAGCTGGCTGGTGGTCTGGCTGACCAGGGTGCGACCGTGCTCGGTGATCTCGCCGGCGACGCGACCCGCCTGCTCCTTGGCCGTCTCGGCGACCTGGCCGGCCTGATCCTTGGCCGTCTCGGCCACATGGCTGGTCTGCTCCTTGGCGGTCCCCGCGACGTGGCCGGCCTCGTCCTTGGCGGTCTGCGCCGCCCGGCCGCCCTGCTCCTTGGCCAGGTTCGCGGTCTCGCCGGCCTGGGAGCCCGACCCGCCACCGGACGGGCTATAGGGCCCGCGCGGCGGGGTGCCGATGGTCCCCGTCTCCTCGGGCGTCGGCGCACCCTCGTTGTGCTCCATTAGTCGTCCCTTCCCAAGCGAATCATCCTTGAACTTGAGCACACGACTTCCCCGGTGGCTCGTCGGGACAAACAGGCCAACTCCAACCGCGCACCGGACCGCTCCCGGCGGCAAGATGGTCTTCCGCCTCACCCCGGTCCTGGAGAACGATGGCCAGCGTCACCCTGACGGATGTTTCCCGGGTCTTCCCCGACGGAACCCGGGCGCTGTGGCGCGTCGACCTGGGGATCGCCGATGGCGAGCTCCTGGTCGTCACCGGTCCCTCCGGTTCCGGCAAGTCGACCGTCCTGCGGGTGGTGGCGGGTCTGGACCCCGTGTCGTCCGGCTCGGTGCACATCGACGGCCAGGAGGTCACGAACCTGCCACCCCGTGGACGGGACGTCGCCATGGTGCTCCAGGACGCGGGTCTCTACCCGCACCTGACGGTCGCCGGGAACATGGGGTTCGGCCTGAAGGTGCACGGGGTCCCCCGGGACGAAGTCGGCCGCCGCGTGAGCGCCGAAGCGCGGGTGCTCGGGCTCCAGGCCCAGCTCCGGCGGCTGCCACGGACCCTGTCGGCCGGGCATCGCCGGCGTGCGGCGCTGGGCCGTGCGACCACGCGCGTCCCGCGCGTCTTCCTGCTCGACGAGCCGCTGGTCAACCTCGACGCCGCGGAGCGCACCCGGGTGCGGGCGGAGCTGGTGCAGCTCCAGAAGGGCCTCGGCGTCACGACCGTCCACGTCACCCACGACCAGAGCGAGGCCCTGGCGATGGGCGACCGGGTGGCGGTCCTGCGTGACGGCCAGGTCCAGCAGGTCGCCACCCCGGCAGCGCTCCTCGATCGTCCCGTCAACCGCTTCGTCGCGGAGTTCGTCGGGTTCCCCGACATGCGGTTTGTCGAGGCCGCCGTCACAGACGAGGCGGGACTGTCGTGGTTGGTCGTCGGCTCCCAGCGCCTCCGGATACCGGGGGGCCTGCCGGGACCGCTGCGCAGACACGTCGGCCGACGCGTCCTCGTCGGCCTGCGCGCCCACCTCCTCCGAGACGCCGGCTCCCGCCCGGACTGCCCCGTCGATCGCCGGCTGCGCGGCACCGTGACGAGGGTCGAGCGGATGGGGCACGCCGACATCGTGGGGGTCCGCGTGGAGGGATCCGAACTGTCCGCGCTCTACCCGCCCTACGCCGGCCCTGCCGGGGGGGCGCCCGTGGAGCTCGCCGTGGACACCGCGGGAGCGCAGATCTTCGACCCCGTCACGGAGGCCGCGATCTGGCATGGTCGGGGGGTGTGAGTGGAGCCGGCCCGACGGAGAATGCTCCATATCGGAGCCCGGAGTCGACGACAGGGGACGGACGTGTACGAACAGAGAGCGGTCGTGGTCGTCGGCGAGTCCGGCGTGCAGCACTACGCGGAGAGCCTGCACGGGACGGGTGGGATCCTCGTGGCCGTCTGGGATGGCGCGACCCTCTGCGAGGTGAGCGGGACGATGACGCTGGTCGCGCCGGGTCAGATCGACCCCTCGGCGCTGTGTGACGACTGCGCATCGCGGAGCGGCCCCACACCGCTGGACCACGCGGACGAGGCATTCACCCCGCTGCCGCACACGGATCGAGATCTGGAATCGCCCATGGAGACGGATGCCGAGCCGGCGCTCGAGGCGGAGGCGGAACCGGAGCTCGAAATCCCGCCGGGCGCGGCGGGATCGTCCCCCCAGTCGCCGCCGCCGCCACCGGACCACGCTGACACCTCGCCGCGGCCGGACCTGCAGGACGCCTCACCGCCACTGCGGGATGAGCCCGACGTGGCGCCGCGGCCGGACCAGCCCGACCTGGCGCCGCCCGACACCGCGCCCGTGGTGGAATCCTCCCCGACGCCGGTCGACCAGGCACCCGCCGACCAGGCACCCGCCGACCAGGCACCCGCCGCTCCAGCCCCGGTCGACCAGGCACCCACCGAACAAGCGCCCCCCGCCAGACCAGCGGGTGCCGGCGACGCGTCGGGCGAGCAGCCGCCGGCGAGCACATGGTCCGCCACGTTCACCGGCTCCGCGGCCCGTCGGTCGCCGGCTGCCGTCGCCGCGGCGGCCGCGGCCGTGGTCTTCCTCGCCGCGGGGGTCCGGGCGGCGCGCCGTGGGCGGCGCCGGCGGCGCGGCCGACGACCACTTGGAGCGATCGGCCGCCTGCGGCGGTAGCACTCTCGCGAGCCAGACCGCGGGACCTGCGCCCCTGCTCGGGGACTCGCAGGTCAGACCGCGAAGTCCTCCGGCTCGCTCTCGGCGTCAAGGCCGCCGACGGCAGCTCCCTGGTCCACGGGCGCGAACAGCGGCACCTCACCCCGGACGGCACTCATCAGGACGGGGAGCTCGTCGAGATTCCAACGGCGCAGCAGGAGACCGAGCTTGGACGAGCGACCCGGGCCGGTGGTCCGGAAGGTCAGCACCTCTGCGGCGGCCTCGGAAGCCCCCACCGTCCTGCGGCAGAGGACCGGGCGGCCCAGCGAGAGACGCACGCCGAGGGCGATGAGGCCGAGGACCGGTGCGATCAGGGCGAGCAGCGCGGCCGCGGCGGCGCGTGGGACCAGGGGCCGGCGGGCGGCCCGAGAGCGGTGACGCGAGGAACGGCCGATCGGGCCGTCGGAGCGCTGGGGTTCCCTGCGGTGGGGCGGGGGCATCGGGAGGCCTCCTGTCGGATCGGTTTCCCGCGGGGCGGGCACGAGGAGCCACGCTGTGTTGGCCTGTTCAACGATTCGGAGCCGCCACCGTTACGGACGGTCCCGACCTTCGCGTCGGGTCGCGTGGTAGTCGAGGCACACGGCGGTCGCGTCGTCCACCAGATGGCCGGCTCGATGCCGCATGACCGCTGCGGTCAGCAGGCGCACGACCTCGACGGGGCTCTCGCCGGCGGTCGACTGCAGATGCTCACGCAGCCGGTCCTCGCCGTACGGGTCGCCCTCCTCGGTCGCCGCCTCCAGGACGCCGTCGCTGATCAGAATCAGGCGGTCACCCACGGCGAATCGGACGCGGTGGAGGGTGTACTCGGCGTCGGGGAACAGGCCCATCGGCACGTCGGCGTCGACCGCGAGCGGGACGAGGGCGCCGTCGCGCAGGATGTACGCCAGCGAGTGGCCGGCATTGACGACCGCCACCTCTCCCGTCGACCGCTCCGCCCGCAGGAACATCGCCGTCGCGAAGTCGGTGCCGCCGAACTGGTCGTACACGGTGGCGTTGACGGCCCGGACCTGTTGGCGGATCCCCTCACCACGGCGGCGGGCGTTGCGCTGCACCGCGACGACCAGCGAGCTCAGCATGGCGGCCCGCGTGCCGTGCCCCATGGCGTCGGAGATGGACAGCGTCACCGCCCCCGGTTCGACGGCGTAGTCGAAGTTGTCGCCGCCGATGTCGTACGCCGGCTCGAGCTTGCCGGCGATGTCGAAGTCGGGCCCGTCGTGGGCGAGCACCGGCAGCAGCTCCCACTGCATCTCGGCGGGCACCTCAAGGTCACGCTGCCTGCGCGCCCGTTCGAAGACGTCGGTGTAGCGCCGCGACGCCAGCAGGACATAGGCCAGCGCGGAGCAGGTCGCTCTCAACAGCCTGACGTCGTCGGCCGCCGGCGGATGCGGGAGGTGGACCTGCAGCACCCCCAGCCGCTCGGCGCGGACGGTGACCGGCACGGAGACGACGGCGCTGACGGACCGGAGGTGAACGCCGGTCTGCTGGGACCGGAACGTCTGGCCCGGCCCCTCGTCGTCGACCGGCAGGGAGGGGTCCGGCATGCGGTCGCCTGGCACCCGCAGCAGTTCCAGAGACTGGCCGGCATAGTCCGCCAGCCACAGATGCACGTCCCGGGCCCCGACAGTCGCCGTGAGGTGCTCGCGCAGCACGTCGAGGAAGGCGAACGGCGGGCACGTGTCGAGGGCCTCGAGCAGGCGCCCGATCGGGTCGGTCGGCACGGGGATCTCCTCGGCAGAAGGGTCGGGGCGGTGTCTTTCCCGCGAGTCGACCCGCGGATTCGCGGATGCACCACGCATGGCGGACGGATCGCGCACCGGTGGCATTCTGTCCGGCCGCCGCCAGAACCTCCAGGAGATCCAGCAGGACGTCCAGCAAGGTGACCTTCCGGACCCGACCGAGTTGACGTCGTAGCAGCCGGGGGCAGCGTCGGCCGGAACGTCAGGTGACCGGCGTCATCCAGTCCCGCCCGAGCGGGGCGGGGTGGCCCTTGGAGCCGAGGATCTGCACGACGCCGAGGGCGCCGGACGAGAAGCTGACGGCCGAGGCGGCGGTGTAGGCCCTCCAGGCCCGGTACCGCGCCTCGCCGACGGCTTCCAGCGCGGCGCCACGGTGCTGTTCCAACCTCGCCAGCCAGGCCCGGAGCGTCAGGGCGTAGTGCGGCCGCAGCTGCTCCACGTCGAGCAGCTCGAAGCCAGCCGCCTCGAGATGCCGCACCGCCCGCCAGGCCGGGACCAGTCCCCCGTCGGGGAAGACGTAGGACGACACGAAGGTGCGTTCGGCGCCCGTGCGGACGTGGGCCGCATCCCCCGTGACGATTCCGTGGGTGAGGAACAGGCCGCCGTCCGCGGTGAGCCGGTGCGCGACCGCGAAGTAGCTGCCGAGGTCGTCCGGACCGACGTGCTCGAACATTCCCACCGAGGCCACGGCATCGAAGCGGCCGTCGAGCTCGCGGTAGTCGGTCTGCAGGATGCGCACCCGATCGGCCAGACCGGCGGCGGCGATGCGCTGTCGCCCGGCCTCGGCC
>JACCXR010000524.1 GCA_013696915.1 Euzebyaceae bacterium | reverse complement strand
CACCTGGCGAGGGCGGCGGCACGGGGGGTGGCGGCCACGACGGAGGCTGCGCCGCAGACGCGGGCCACGGGCCCGGGGGGGTGCGGGCGTCAGACGTCACGGCGGCCCTTCCCTCGGCGCGGCGCGGAGCATACCGGCGGGCTCAGCGATGGCCCGGGGGCCGGTCGCCGACCGCGTCGAGCGCAGCCTCCGCGCGCAGCGCCTCCTCGTCGGCGGTCAGGTCCGAGCCCGTGAGCACCGACGGAGCCGGCCCCGCAGGCCCCCCGGCATCGATCGGATGGGCCCCGGCGACCGCATGGCCCGCGTCCTCCGCCGGCGGGGGGGCCCGTCGCCGGAGGCGTTCGACGACCTCGGGCGGTGAGGCGCCGAGCAGGTCGGAGTAGGCGCGGGCGACCCGGTCGAGGTGCGACTCCACCGCCGCGGGGTCGTAGCCGCGCCGCGCCAGCGGGAAGTCCGTGCGGACGATGTCGGCGGGGGTGGGCAGGCCGTCCAACCCGGGTCGCGCCGGTGCCAGCGGCCGCGGCTGCTCCCGGTATAGGACGACGAGCACGGCGGCGAGGCCGAACAGGCAGGTGACGGTGACGACGAGCATCGCCAGCAGTATGCCGCGACCCTGGGACACCACCGTCCTGGCAGGATGACGGCCATGCGCCTGACCCTGCGCGGCCGGACGTTCGAGCTGGACCGCGAGGTGGCGGTCATGGCCATCGTCAACCGGACGCCCGACTCGTTCTACGACCGCGGGCGCACGTACGCGCTGGACGTCGCCCTCGACCACGCCGCCGCCCAGATCGAGGCCGGCGCCGACATCATCGACGTCGGCGGCGTGAAGGCAGGGCCCGGCTCCGAGGTCACCGAGGAGATGGAGCTCGAACGGGTCGTGCCGTTCGTCGAGGCGTTCCGCGAGCGGTCGGACGTGCCGCTGTCCGTCGACACCTTCCGCGCCGGCGTGGCCAGGGAGGCGCTGGCCGCCGGGGCGGACCTCGTCAACGACGTGAGCGGCATGGCCGAGCCCGAGATCGCCGACGTCGTGGCCGCCTTCGCCGGCGCGGCGCTGGTCGTGATGCACGCCGGCGGCCCACCGCGGACGCGCCCGTTCCGGTCGGCGTACCTCCCCGACGTCACGACGGTCGTCGTCGAGGCGTGCCGGCGCCTCGCGGAACAAGCCCGGGACCGGGGGGTGCCGGCCGACCGGATCATCGTCGACCCGGGCCACGACTTCGGCAAGAACACCTTCCACTCGCTGGAGCTGACCCGCCGGCTGCCCGAGCTGGTCGTCCTCGGCTACCCGGTGCTCGTGGCCCTGTCGAACAAGGACTTCCTTGGCGAGACCCTCGGGCTGCCGGTCGACCAGCGCCTCGAGGCGTCCCTCGCCGCCGCCGTCGCGTCGGTGATGCTCGGCGCCCGCATCGTCCGCGCCCACGACACCCTCCAGACCGTCCGCGCCATCCGGACCGTCGAGTCGATCCTCGGCTGGCGCCCGCCGGCGGCGGCAGCCCGCGGCCTGGACTGACTGGGGGGCGTCGACCAGGTGTTGACCGGCCGGCCCTCGATTGCGAGTGATGCGACTGGCGTGCAATGCAACGCGCCCGCGAGCAGCTGGTGGTCGCCCGCGAGGAGGAGCGGCGCCGCATCCGTCGCGATCCGCACGACTCCCTCGGCCCGGCGCTGGGCGGCCGGGCCCTGACCATCGACACCGCCGGCGCGCTGCCGCGGGCAGACCCCGCCGCAGCCGACCAGCTGCTGTGCGAGGCGAAGGCGCAGAGCCAGGAGACCCTGGCCGAGATCAAGCGTCGGTGAGGAGATCGGCGCGATGGACACGATGCTCTCCGGCCTGATCCAACAGGAGTTCCCCGCGAAGGGAACCACCACGGAGACGTCAGCCGTCGCGCTCCGATGAGCGGAGGTTTCGCGGCAACGCTCCTGAACCATACCCTGCAACAGTGACCGACTCCGATCAGCCAAGGGAGCCCGAGGGCGAGGCGGCGCTGGACGCCGAGGCGTTTCACCGCTGGATTGACGCAGCCGGGGAGCATCTGGGCAGTGCCCGCCTGCTCGTTGAGGGAGGGCGGCACCCGGATGCGGTTCTCATGGCGGAACAGTCCGCGCAGTGCTCGCTGAAGTCGCTGTTGCATGCGGTCGGCGCCGAGGCATCCACGCGTGGCCACGACCTCGTTGCGCTCGCGAGAGCGTGCGCGAGGGAAGTCGGCTTGTCGCTGCCCGAATCGCAATTCGACGGCCTCCGGAGGCTTTCGGCCACGTACCTGTCGTCGCGCTATCCCGACGCGCTGCCCGGCGGCGTCCTCAGCGACTACTTCGGAGCGGAGTCCTCCGCGGCCGCCCTCAACGCCGCCGAGGCCACGCTCGATGCGGCGCAAGGGCTGTGGGCGCACCTCCTCGAGGGGCCTGACGACCAACCAGAGGTCGGCGACCTTTGACTCCGGCGATCCGGAACGAGGTGCTGCACCGTCGCCGGAAGGGACGCACCGACCGCATCGCCGCGGTCGCGCGATGGGCCGCGGCGCTGCCCGCGAGCCTTGATGTGCGCGCGGTGGCGGTGTTCGGCTCCGTTGCCCGCGGCGACTGGCGCGCGGACTCCGACATCGACGTGCTCGTCCTCGGTGCGCGGTTGCCGGCGACCCCCGTCGACCGGATCCTCGCTCTTGGGGAACTTCCCGACCGCGTGCAGCCGGTTGTCTGGACTCCCGAGGAGTACCGCGGGCGTCGGCCCCGCGACCTCATCCGCAGCGAGGCCGAGTCCGTGGGCGTCTGGATACTCGGCTCCCCGCAGCGCATCCACGGGCAGCCGCCGAGCGCCACAACGGGGTCGCGGCCGCAGACGGCGGCTCAGCCGTGAATCGCCGAGGCTCGTCCGGGGCGATTCTCGTGACCTCGGTGGTGGCGGTCGCGCAGCGACCGTCAATGGGGCGGTCGAGAGCGCTGGACCAGGCGGTGCTGAATGAGCTGAAGCGCTGGGCGCAACGGCGTCAGGCCAGGCCGCGGAACGCTCCGCCGTCGACCTGGAGCACGGCGCCGGTGATGAACGACGCCCGTTCGCTGGCGAGGAAGGCCGCGGCGGCGGCGAACTCCTCGGGGCGGCCGACCCGGCCGAGGGGGATCTGCTCGGCCATCGCCGCGAGTCCCGCCTCGACGTCCTCGCCGGCGAGGGACTCCAGGCGCGCGGTGCGGGTCGACCCGGGCGCGAGCACGTTGACGGTGATCCCGCGGTCGCCGAGGTCGTGGATCAGCGACCTCGCGTACCCGAGGATCCCCGCCCTCGCCGTATTCGACAGCGCGAGGTGCTCCAGCGGCTGCTTCACCGAGATCGACGTGACGAACAGGATGCGGCCCCAGCCGGCCGCGAGCACGTGCGGCAGCGCCGCCTGCACCATGCCGATCTGTGACAGCAGACTGAGGTCGACCGCGTCGCGGTAGGCGTCGAGGTCGAAGGCGGTGGCGGTGCCCGCGGGCGGGCCGCCGGCATTTGCGACGACGACGTGGAGGCCGCCGAGCTCCTCGGCGACCTCGCTCACCCAGCGCCGGACGGCGTCGTCGTCGCGCACGTCGACGGCCGTGCCGAGCACACGTCCCGGGCCCGCGTCACCCAGCTGCTCGACGGCCGCGTCCACCCGCCCCCGGTCGCGGGCGCCGATCGCCACGTGCGCGCCCTCGGCTGCGAGCTCGGTCGCGACCGCGAGCCCCAAGCCGCTGCTGCCGCCCGCGACGAGCGCCACCTTGCCGTGCAGTCCGAGATCCATGGTGGTCCCCAGCCTGGGCGCTGACGCCAGGGCCCGCAACTCCCGCTGCCCGTCGCGTCGAGCGCCTCGCCGGCGACGCGCTTCGCCCTGCCCCGTCCACTCAGCGGTGGTTGCTGCCGTATACGGCACCAACCACCGCTGAGCAGAGGATCGACTCTGACTCGACGGCTGCATCGGTGGCGAACAACGCACACCCCGGCGCCCCCTACAGGCGCAGGTCGGCGTCGCGGTCGAACGGGATGGTCGGGCAGTGCGGCCCGGCCGGCGGCACCACCGTGCTCACCTGCTCCGCCTGGAGACCGGCGGTCAGGCTGAAGAAGTCGATGCGGAGCATGCCACCGTCATCCCGGAGCACGGTGAAGCGGTCCAGTCCACGGGGCGCGGGGCCGCGGACGACGTTGCCGGCCGCGTCGAACCTGGAGCCGGTCGCGTTCGCGCCGAACCCGCCCGACGACGGGCACCACCCGATCCCCTGGCGCCCGTACTCCTGCGGCAGCGGGCCGTTGGTGTTGAACGCGACCAGGCGATCGCCGACCACGGTCAGCCACGCGCACGGCTGGGCGCCCTCATAGCAGACGCGCCGGGGCCGTCCGATGACGGCGGCACGGACCGCGTCCTCGCGCCCGACGACTTGCCGGCCCGATCCGGGGTCGAGCCCTGCGAAGAACACCGCCACGACCGCCGCCGCGCCGGCGAAGAAGACCGCCGGGAGCGCGACGCGCAGGATCCTCGCCCGGGGGTCGAAGGGGCTGGGGTCGGGTCCCCGCGAGCGCACCAGCTCCCTCCGGCGGAGCGGGGGCGGCTCCTCCCCGGCGCCGGCGAACCGCGGGTCGGCCGCATCGAGCGGCTCCACCAGCGGCTCGACATGGGGTCGGCGCGCACCCTCCACCCGACCGAGTCTACGGACGCCCGCGAGCAGGATCGGCCCACGCCGTACGGACGCCCGCGAGCAGGCTTGACCCACGCCGATCGAAGGACCGGTTCATGCCGACATGGCGCTCAGGGCCGTGCTCGGCAGCGCCGGCGTCGCGGGGCTCGACGAGGAGACCGCCCTGGCTGCCGTCCTCGACCGTTGATGTCAACCCGCGACAACAACCGGCCGGGCTGGCGGGCTGTGTTGTCGTCGCGCTCAGTTCTCTATAACAAGGAGATACCGTGGCTGGCAGGCGGCGCAACCGCGTCTTCCGCTACGGCCCGTACCTCGATCTCTTCACGGACCCCGCCGCACCGGTGGAACCCGGGGCGCCGCTTCAGACCACCGCGACGGACGTCGAGGCAACCACCGCCGACGTGACGAGCGAGACCAGCTGACGGGCCGCGGGTAGCCTGGCCGCACGCCGATCGAAGGACCGGTCCATGCCCAAGCCGGACAAGTTCGTCTTCGTCTGCATCAACCAGCGCGACCCAGAGCACCCCCGGCCCAGCTGCCTCGCCAACGGCGCCGGCGACGTGTTCAACGCCCTCCGCGAGGAGCAGGGGCGCCGGGTGCTCACCGGGGTGAAGATCGTCGCCGGGGGGTGCCTGGAGGCCTGCATGGTCGGGCCCGTCCTGGCCGTGTTCCCCGACGACGTCTGGTACGGCGGCGTGACCGAGGAGGACGTCCCGGCGATCATGGACCACCTGGAAGGCGGTGCGCCGGTGGAGATCCTGCGCATCGGCGACGCCGAGTTCGACCTCCGCCCGCCGGAGATGAGCGGCGGCTGACCAGCGCAAAGGAGCGCCTCATGACCGACCTGATGCCGCTGCAGGGCTTCGACCACGTGGAGTTCCACGTGGGCAACGCCAAGCAGGCCGCCCACTACTACCGGACGATGTACGGGTTCGCACCCGTGGGCTACGCCGGTCCCGAGACCGGTCGCCGCGACGGGGCGTCGTGGGTCCTGGCCCAGGGCGACATCCGCTTCGTGTTCACCGCCGGCATGGGCCCGGAGGACGAGCCCGTCCGCCACGCCGCCCTCCACGGCGACGGGGTGCGCGACGTCGCGTTCGCCGTGCCAGACGCCGAGGAGGCGTTCCGCGTCGCCCTCGAGCGCGGCGCTGAGCCGGCCCGGGAGCCCTCCGTGGAGGAGGACGACCACGGCAAGATCGTCACCGCGGCGATCAGGGCCTACGGGGACACGATCCACAGCTTCGTGGACCGCTCGAACTACAGCGGCGTCTTCGCGCCCGGATACCGGGCGGTCGGTCCGGACGAGGACCATCCGTTCACCGTCCCCGCCGGCAGCGGAACGGGCCTGCGGGCGGTGGACCACGTGGTCGCGAACGTCGAGCTCGGGAAGATGGACGCCTGGGTCGACTTCTACGCCGACGTGATGGGGTTCACCCAGCTCGTGCACTACGACGACGAGGCGATCTCGACCGAGTACTCGGCGCTGATGTCGAAGGTGCTGTGGGACGGCGAGGGCCGCATCAAGCTGCCGATCAACGAACCGGCGACCGGCAAGCGCAAGTCCCAGATCGAGGAGTACCTCGACTACTACCGCTCCCCCGGCGTCCAGCACCTCGCGCTCGCGACGGACGACATCGTCGCCACGGTCCGGGCCCTGCGCGCGAACGGGCTGCGCTTCATGCGGGTGCCGGAGACCTACTACGCCGACATCCGGCAGCGCCTCGACTGGTCGACCATCGACTCCGACCTCGACGCCCTCGCCGAGCAGAACATCCTGGTCGACGCCGACGACGAGGGCTACCTGCTCCAGATCTTCACCGAGCCCGCCCAGGACCGGCCGACCGTCTTCTTCGAGGTGATCGAGCGCCACGGCTCGAAGGGCTTCGGCGAGGGCAACTTCAAGGCACTGTTCGAGGCGATCGAACGCGAGCAGGACCTCCGCGGCAACCTGTAGCGCCGCTCAGCGGGATTCTGCGTCCTCGGCGAGCAGGCGCGTGACGGCGCGTGCGAAGTCGTCGAAGTTGCCGAGCTCGTGCTCGACCGCCGCGGCGACGCGGGTGTCGTCCACGTCCGCATACTGGTGGACCAGGACGTTGCGCATCCCCGCCAGGTCGCGCATCGCGGCGGCGATCACCGGCTCGACCACGGTGTGCTCCTCCAGGACCGTGAAGCTGTCGGCGAAGTTCTCCGGGACGCGCCAGCCTTCGGAGGCGATGAGATGGTTGGCGATGTCGATGCAGGCCTGCGCCGCGGACTGGACGAGGTAACGGCGACGGTAGTGATCCGCCGAGGCGGGCGCGACCAGGTCCGTGCGGTAGCGCTCGAGCACGGTGAGCAGCCTGCGGACACGATCCGGATCGACCATCTCACGGACCCCTCTGGTGAGCATCAGGCGAGCCCGCGGTCCGCGATCCGGCGCAGGAAGCTCCAGGTCAGGGACCGCATGGTGGGAACGTAGTCGAAGTACTCGGAGCGGGTGCGGGTCTCGAAGGCGACGCGGCGGGGCTCGTCCACCGAGTAGACCAGCCGCCCCGTCTGCACGACCGCGCCGCGCAGCTCGAGGTTGACGCGCTCGAGGTCGACGACGTCCACGGACGTGCCGTCGAGGCGCCGCGCCAACGCGTCCGCGACCGTCGGGGGCTCCAGCCAGTCCGCGTCGTGGTCGAACAGCACCGCGATGTCGTAGTCGCTGCCGGGTCGCTCGGTCCCGGCCGCCCGGGAGCCGAACAGGTACGCGACGGCGACACCGGTGTCGCGGAAGACCGGCGCCAGGTCGTCGAGCATCCCGCAGTGTAGAGACGGGCTCGACCGGCGCGTCCGTGACCGCTACGGTTCGCGACGTCCCCGCGGCCCCCGCCGCGCTTCCCCGGGGCCAGCCGATCCGCAGAAAGGGCTCCCCGTGGGGACGACGTGGCAGCCGCACGGCACCGGGCGGCAGTCCTGGGACGAGTACTTCCTGGGCCTCGCGGCGGCCGCCGCCAGCCGGTCCAACTGCGTCCGCCGGAAGATCGGCGCGGTCATCGTGCGCGGCCGGCACATCCGGGCCACCGGGTACAACGGCCCGCCGTCCGGCTACGGCCACTGCGAGCAGGGCGCCTGCCCGCGGGCGTCCTCCGAGTCGGCGATGTGCCTCGCCTACGACAACTGCGTCGCCATCCACGCCGAGGCGAACGCCCTGCTGTTCGCCGACGCCGACGAGCGCGAGGGCGCGACGCTGTACTCGACGGCCGCGCCCTGCTTCTCGTGCGCGAAGCTGATCGCCAACTCCGGCGTCGCCGAGGTGGTCGCCGCCGGCGGGCGGTACGAGGGCTGGGAGGACACCCGCCGGTTCCTCATGGACTGCGGCCTGCGGGTGCGCGTCCTCGACGGCAACGAGCACGCGGTCCCGCTGCCCCTGCGCGGCTGAACCCGGATCGGACGCCAAGTCCCACTGGACGTCAGGCCACGCCGAGCGCCAGCGCCTCGAAGGCGCCGCTGACGGCGGCGAGGCGGGCGGCGGCGCGCTCCCTGGCCGCGACCACGTCGCCGTCGCCGACCGGCTCGACGACCTCGGCGTAGAACTTCAGGAGTGGTTCGGTCCCGCTCGGCCGCAGCTGCAACCGGGTTCCGTCCGCCAGCGTCACGGCGACCAGATCGGTGGCCGGGGTCCGCAGCTCGGTGATCGCGCCGTCGGTCGCCCGGCTCACGCCGGCGGCGTGGTCGGCGACCGCGACGACGTCGATGCCCGCAACCTGCCGCGGCGGTCGCGTCCGCAGCCGGTCGAGTGCCGCCTGGACGAGCGCCCGGCCCTCCGGGCCCTCCAGCCGCACGGACGCCCCGGCGGTCGCGTGGACCCCGAACCGCCGAGCCAGGTCGTCGAGCGCGTCGAGCAGGGTGCGGCCCTGCGTCTTGTAGTGGGCGGCCATCTCCGCGATCACCAGGGCGGCCGACAGCCCGTCCTTGTCCCGCACCGCCGTCCCGACCATCACGCCCAGCGCCTGCTCGTACGCGAGGACCATTCGCCGCCCGTCCGCCTCGGCGTCGGCGGCGGCCCTGGCGAGCCACTTGAAGCCGGTCAGCGTCTCGGCGTACCCGACGCCGTGGGCCTCGGCGATGCGGGCCAGCATCTGCGAGGAGACGACGGTCGTGGCGACGACCCGCTCCGCCCCACCGTCACCCTCGGCGAGGAGGTGGTCGGCGAGCAGGCAGCCGACCTCGTCGCCGGTCAGCGGGCGCCACCCTCCCGCGGGCGCCGGCACAGCCGCCGCGACGCGGTCACCGTCGGGGTCGTTGGCGAGGACCAGGTCGGCGTCGGTCTCCCCGGCCAGGGCGAGCGCGAGGTCGAGAGCGCCCGGCATCTCGGGGTTCGGGAACGCGACGGTCGGGAAGTCGGGATCCGGGTCGGCCTGCTCAGGGACCGCGCGAACCTCGTTGAAGCCCGCCCGCTCCAGCAGCTCGACGCACAGGTCGCCGGCGACGCCGTGCAGCGGCGTGTAGACGATCGAAAGGTCCCGCGCGTCGGGCCGGTGGACGAGCGCGAGCGCGGCCTCGAGGTACTCGTCGACCACGGCGGGGTCGACCGTCCACAGCAGCGCGTCGTCGTCGGGCGCGAGCGGCACGTCGCCGAGCGAGTCGAGCGCGTCGATCGCAGCGGCGACCTCGGCATCGAACGGCGGGAGGATCTGGGCGCCGCCCGGCCCGTACACCTTGTAGCCGTTGTCGCCCGGCGGGTTGTGGCTGGCGGTGACCTGCACGCCGGCGGCCGCGCCCAGCGCGCGGACGGCGAAGGCGACCAGCGGTGTCGGCACCGGGTCGGGGAACCGGTGGACGGCCAGGCCCGAGCCGGCGAGCACCTTCGCGGTGTCGTCGGCGAACACGTCGGACTTGTGCCGCGCGTCGCGCCCCACGACCACGCCGCGCGCCGCCGCCCCCTCGGCGACGGCGTTCAGCCGGTCCGCCAGCCCCGACGTGACCCGCCGGATGAGGGCGCGGTTCATGCGGTTCGGCCCGGCGCCCAGCGTCCCGCGGATGCCAGCCGTGCCGAACTGCAGCCGCTCGCCGAAGCGGTCGGCCAGCCCGCTCTCGTCGCCGAGGTCGAGCAGCGTGGCAAGCTCCTCACGGGTGTCCGGATCGGGGTCCTCCTCGAGCCAGCGGAC
Source organism: Euzebyaceae bacterium (assembly GCA_013696915.1). Lineage (GTDB taxonomy): Bacteria > Actinomycetota > Nitriliruptoria > Euzebyales > Egibacteraceae > JACCXR01. The sequence goes on along the minus strand of JACCXR010000524.1, from coordinate 1,747 downwards.
CGCCTCTTCACGAAAACGCATGGGCCGGAGCATGGGTCGCTAATGCTCCGCTCGCAAGCTCGCGTCGCTTCCTGAGCGACAGGGCATGGGTCGCTGACGCTCCGCTCGCAAGCCGCCCCCCCGAAGAGGGGTGTTTCCCGGGCGACGTCCGGGCAGGAGGCCCCCATGACCTCGGACACCTACGCACCGGCCGCCCTGCTCGACCTCGACGGGACGCTCGTCGACTCGGTCTTCCACCACGTCGTCACGTGGGGGGAGGCGTTCCACGCCGCCGGCTACGACGTCCCCCTGTGGCGGATCCACGCCGGCATCGGGATGGGCAGCGAACGCCTCGTGCCGTGGCTGCTCGGACGTCGGCCGGACGACCTCGCCGACCTCACGGACGACCACAAGCGCCGCTTCCTGGAGCATGCCGACGATCTCCATCCGACCGCCGGCGCGCTCGAACTCCTCGACGACCTCGAGCAGCGCGGGATCGCGTTCCTGATCGCGACCTCGGCGAACACCGCCGAGCGGAAGGCGCTGCTCGCGGCGCTCGGCCGGGAGGACATGAAGACCGCCGACGCCGACGACGTCGGGTCGTCCAAGCCCGCCCCCGACCTCCTGCTCGCCGCGTGCGCAACGCTCGGTGTCGACCCCTCGGCGGCCACCCTCGTCGGCGACAGCCCGTGGGACGCCGAGGCTGCGCGCCGGGTCGGCATCCGCTCGCTCGGCGTGCGCTGCGGCGGCTTCGGCGACGACCGCATGCTGGCCGCCGGCGCCGAGGACGTCGTCGATGACCCCCGGGCGCTGATCGGCCGCCTCTAGTAGCAGGCGGCCCGGGCGTCTGCTGCCCCGGGGGAGGCAGCAGGCGTCCACCTCTCCCGGACCCCCGTCACCCGGTGTGCAGGAGCGCCAGGAGCCGCTCGACGTCCTGCTCATCCGCCGCGACCGTGGGCGGGGCGGCCAGCCCGGGAGGCGGTGGGTACTTCGCGCCGATCCCGGTGTCGAAGACGACGACGCGCTCGTCCGAGCCTAGGTCGCCGCGCTCGCGCAGCAGCGGCACGGCTGCGAGGGCAGCGGCGGTCTCGGGGCTGACGTACCCGGCGCCAAGACGGCCGGCGAGGGACTGGACCGCGTCCATCTCGGACTCGGGCACCGCGACCGCCGTCCCGCCCGACGCCCGCAGCGCGTCGAGGATCAGCATGTCACCGACCGCACCGGGCACGCGGATGCCGCCCGCGCGGGTCGCCGCCCCCGACCACGGCTCCGCGGTGCGCTCCCCCGCCGCGAAGGCCCGCACGATCGGGGCGCAGCCCTCGGACTGCACGCTCACCATCCGCGGCCGCGCCGGACCGACGAGCCCGAGCGCCTCCAGCTCGGCGAACGCCTTCCACATCCCCACGAGGCCGGTGCCACCGCCGGTGGGGTAGACGACAACGTCAGGGAGGCGCCAGCCGAGATCCTCGGCGAGCTCCAAGCCCATCGTCTTCTTGCCCTCCGCCCGGTACGGCTCCTTCAGCGTTGACACGTCGAAGGCGCCGGTCGCCTCGGCGATGAGGCCGGCGAGCCGACCGCAGTCGCTGATCAGCCCCTCGACGAGGAGGACGCGGGCCCCGCAGACCGCCGCCTCCTCCCGGTTGGCCGCCGGCACGTCGGCGGGCATGACGACCGTCACGGGCAGGCCCGCCGCGGCGCCGTAGGCGGCGAGCGCGCCCGCGGCGTTGCCGGCCGACGGGGCGATCAGCGACGCGGCGCCGAGTTCCCG
>JACCXR010000388.1 GCA_013696915.1 Euzebyaceae bacterium | reverse complement strand
CGCCACGACGACCGGGGTCCGGCCGCGGCGCATCAGCGTGCGCGCCACCTCGCCGGCGACCGCGGTCTTGCCCGTGCGCTTGCCCGTGCCGATCACCGCGACCGACGGTGCGGCCGCCACCCGCGGCCGCGGCGGCGGGGTCAACCGGAAATCGGCGCCCTCGTAGCCGACGCCGGCGAGCAGGACGTGGCTCGCGAGCTGCAGGCGCCGCCGGGCGTCGAGGACCGGCTCGTCGGAGAGGTCGACGATGACGTCGGGGTGCTCGCGATCGATCAGGCGCCTGAGAACGGCGGCGGCCGCCGGGACGTCCAGGCCCGGCGACGAGGTCGGGGGCACCCACTCCGACGGCACCCCGACGTCGACGGCGGCGCCCCGTGCCGCGACCTTCTCGCTGCCGCCGAGGAACAGGGCCGCGACCGGCCTCGTCCCCGCCCGGGCGAGGTCGTCGAGGGCGGCGCTGATCACCGGCGGGTAATGCTCCCCGTCGACCAGGACGACAGCCGTGCGCATGGTTTTCCTCCGCGGCGTCCCGGGCCCCGGCGTGCCAGCCTCCTGGCGCCGCCGTTGACCGGGAGCCTGAGCCACGGCCGCCCGACTCGCAACCCGCCGCGGACCGCCGTGCAGGGGAAGGGGCTCGCCCTCAGTCACGCTCGATTGTAACCGGGTCGGTCTGCCGCAGCGCCCGTTCCGCCCGGTCGGCCTCGGCCGCGTCGGCGGTCCGCACCCCGACGCCGACCTCGCTGAAGTCCTCCGGCGCGTCCTGGTAGGTGAGTTCCCACGCCTCGCTCTGCTTCACCTTCGCGACGCCGCCCAGCATGAACCCCATGTACGCCCCGCCGACCGCACCCGCGAGGGCGGCGCCGGCGAGGCCCAGCCCGGCGAGGCCGAACCACCACAGCCCCGCTCCCCCGGCGAGCACGGCCCCGGCGACGCCGCCGAGGAGCATCCCGGTGACGACCGAGCGGACGGCGAACGCCATGAGCCGGTCGTCGCGGGCGCCGGTGGCGGTGGCGCGGTCCGCCTGCTCGGCGGCGGCGCCCAGCAGGCGGATCGACGAGGCCGCGACGCCGTGCTCCTCGAGCCGCTCGACGGCGCGCCGGGCGGCCTCCATGCCGAGGTAGCGCGCGGTGACGCTGTGGTGTCCAGGGGGCGGGTCGCTCCCGGTGGTCGTCATCGCCCCGGGGCTACCCGTCCGGGGCGGCGGCGAACCTGGCGGTCGTCACCGTCTCGGGCCGCCGCCCGGAAGCACCGTCGGCGGGCAGGCGACGGCGCCGGCCCGGTCCCACCGTGCCGGCCGGACCTCGAAGTCCGGCACGCCGGCCGCGGCGCGGGTGACGGCGTCCTCCCCGCCCGACGGGACGACCGCGAGCACCGCGGGGCCGGCGCCGGACAGGCAGGCACCGACCCCGGCGTCGCGGAGCGCCGCGACCAGGGCGCCGGACCGGGCCATGGCTCCCAGCCGCGCGGGTTCGTGGAGGACGTCCCGCATGGCCGTGGGGTCCCATGCGACCGCCCCGGCGAGCCCGGCGAGGACGACGGCCGCACGTGCACCGTTGGCCGCGGCGTCGGCCAGCGGGACCGACGCCGGCAGCAGGCCACGCGCCGCGGCGGTCGACTGGCGCGCCAGCGGAACGCAGAGCACCGGGCGGAGCCGGTCGGTCGGGTCGAGGCGCGTCACCGTCCCGCCGTGGCACACCACGAGCCCCCCGAGAACGGCGGCCGCCGCGTTGTCGGGGTGCCCCTCGAGCCGGGCGGCGAGCTCGATGAGGTCGCGGTCACGGCCGCCGGCGCCCGTCAGCGCCCGGCCGAGCGCCACCCCCGCGACGGCCGCGGCCGCGGACGATCCCATGCCGCGCTCGAGCGGGATGCCGTTGTCCGCGGCGAGGCTGACATCGGGAACGCCGGCGCCGAAGCGCTCGCAGTAGGCGAGGAGTGCCTGCCAGACGAGGTTGTCGTCGCCGGTGGGCAGCTCCTCTGCCCCCGCGCCGCCCGCGACGACGCGCCGGTCCTCCCGGTCGGTGGTCCAGACCGTCAGGTGGAGGTCGAGGGCGACGGCGAAGGCGTCGAACCCGGGACCGAGATTGGCGCTGGTGGCCGGGACCGCGACACCGACGACGTCGTCGGGCCTCACGCCAGCCCGAGGAGCTCGGCGGCCGCGTCGACTTCAGGCGGCACGACCGGCGGCGGGGCGGCGCCGGCGATCGCCCAGTCCGTCTCCTTCAGGCCGTTGCCGGTCAGGACGCACACCACCGTCTGCCCCGGCGACAGGTCGCCGTCAGCCTGGAGCTGCAGCAGCCCGGCGATGCTCGCCGCGGAAGCCATCTCGCAGAACACGCCCTCGGAGGCGACCATCCGGTAGGCCTTGAGGATGTCGCGGTCCGTGACGGCCCGGATGGACCCGCCCGACTCGTCCGCCGCGGACACGGCGCCCGCCCACGACGCCGGGTTGCCGATCCTGATGGCGGTCGCGATCGTCGACGGCGACTCCACGGGCGCCCCGCGCACGATCGGCGCGGCGCCGGCGGCCTGGAAACCCCGCAGCACGGGCAGCCGGTCGGCGAGCCCGTCGTCGTTGTACTCGCGATACCCGAGCCAGTAGGCGGTGATGTTGCCGGCGTTGCCGACCGGCATCACATGGACGTCCGGTGCCCGGCCGAGGAAGTCGCAGACCTCGAACGCGCCGGTCTTCTGCCCCTGGATGCGGAAGGGGTTCACGGAGTTGACGAGTTCCACCGGATACTTCTCGTCGAGCGTCCGGCAGATCGCGAGCGCCGCGTCGAAGTTGCCGTCGACCTGGATCACCTGCGCGCCGTGGATCAACGCCTGCGCGAGCTTCCCGAGGGCGATCTTGCCCTTCGGGATCAACACACCGCAGGTGAGGCCGGCCTTGGCGGCGTAGGCGGCCGCGGAGGCAGAGGTGTTGCCGGTCGAGGCGCAGATGACCGCTTCGGCGCCCGCTTCGACCGCCTTGGAGATCGCCAGGGTCATCCCGCGGTCCTTGAACGACCCGGTGGGGTTCGTGCCGTCGAACTTCAGCCACACCTCGCACGCGGTCGACGCCGACAGCGCCGAGGAGTGGATCAGCGGGGTCCCGCCTTCGCGCAAGGTCACGACCGGGGTCGCGTCGGACACGGGCAGGCGCGCCCGGTACTCCTCGATCACTCCCCGCCACTGGCGCACACGACCGGTCCCGGCGGCCGGCGCGGTCGGTTCGGCGCCCGCGTGCGCGGGAGTCTGGGGCATCGCCCGGAGTCTACGGCCCGCACCGGTCTGGGAGGTGGCCGGCTCAGCATCCGTGGACGGGCATGACGCCGGCTCAGACCTCGCCGGCTCAGACCTCGCCGCCCTCGACGCGCATGACGCTGGCGACGTCCCGGACCTCGGCGAGGGCGCGGAGGTCGTGCAGGGTCGCCTGGACGTTGCGCTCCTGCGCGGCGTGGGTGATCAGCAGCAGCTGGGCGGAGTCGCCCTGGCCCTCCTGCCACACGCTCTTGATCGACACCGCGTGGGTTCCGAACGTCGCGGCCACGTTGGCGAGCACGCCGGGCTCGTCCGCCACGTCGAGCAGGACGTAGTACTGCACGGTCAGCTCGCCGACCGAGCGGATCGGTTTCGCCGTCACGGCCGCGCCGTTCGCGGGTCGTTCCCCGGACAGCAGTCCCCGCGCGACGGTCACGACGTCGCCGATGACGGCGCTCGCGGTGGGCAGCGACCCCGCGCCCCGTCCGTAGAACATCAGCTCACCGACGGCGTCGGCTTCCACGAAGACGGCGTTGAAGGAGTCCCGGACGCTGGCGAGCGGGTGGCCGGCGGGGATCAGGGCCGGGTGCACCCGGGCGCCGATCTCGCCGTCGTAGTCCTCCGCGATCGCGAGCAGCTTGATGACGTAGCCCATCCGGCGGGCGTGGGCGATGTCGGTGGCGGTGACCCGTGTGATCCCCTCGCGGTAGACGTCGCCGGCGACCACCCGCGCGTCGAACGCGATCGACGCGAGGATCGCCGCCTTGGCCGCGGCGTCGTTGCCCTCGACGTCGGCGGACGGGTCGCGCTCGGCGTACCCGAGCTCCTGCGCCTCGCCGAGCGCGGTGGCGAACGAGACCCCGTCCTCGGTCATCTTCGTGAGGATGTAGTTGGTCGTCCCGTTGAGGATGCCGAGCACGCGGCGCACGCGGTCACCGGCCAGCGACTCGCGGAGTGGCCGGATGATCGGGATGCCGCCCGCAACCGCGGCCTCGTACTCCAGCCGCACGCCCTTGCCGTGGGCGAGCGCGAGCAACTCGCCGCCGAGGGTGGAGATCAGCTCCTTGTTCGCCGTCACGACGCTCTTGCCCGCCGTGAGCGCCTCGGCGATCAGGCCGCGGGCGGGTTCGATCCCGCCCATCACCTCGACGACGATGTCGACCGCCGGGTCGCTGACGACCGCGTGGGCGTCGGCGGTCAGCCCGGGAACCTCGACGGCCCGGTCCACGGCGGTGTTGCGGACCGCGACCGGTCCGATCTCCAGGCGGGCACCGAGGCGCGCGGCGATCTCGTCGCTGTGCGCGCGCAGCAGCCGGACCACGCCGGAGCCGACGATCCCGCAGCCGAGCAGGCCGATGGTGAAGGTCGATTCGTGCATACGGCCCGGCAGTGTAGGGGGACCGCCGCGGTCGGCGACGCCGCTCAGGCGACCGTCCCCCGAGCGGCCGGCCGGTCGGCAGCGCGCCGGCGGGGCGGCGGGTCGGACGGCTGCTCGCGGC
>JACCXR010000380.1 GCA_013696915.1 Euzebyaceae bacterium | reverse complement strand
GTGTCGGGGTCCTCGATCATCTCCTTCCACTGGGCGATCCAGCCGGGCAGGCGGCCGAGCGCGAACAGCACCGGGAACATGTTCAGCGGCAGCCCCATCGCGCGGTAGATGAGCCCCGAGTAGAAGTCGACGTTGGGGTAGAGCTTGCGCTCGATGAAGTAGTCGTCGGACAGCGCGGCATCCTCGAGCTCGCGCGCCACCTCGAACAGGGGGTCCCCGCCGACGAGCTTGGTGATCACCCGGTCGGCGGTCGCCTTGAGGATCTTCGCCCGGGGGTCGTAGTTCTTGTACACCCGGTGGCCGAAGCCCATCAGCCGGAACGGGTCGTCGCGGTCCTTGGCGCGGGCGATGAAGGAACTCGTGTCCCCCTCGTCGGCGCAGATCTGATCGAGCATCTCGACGACCGCCTGGTTCGCGCCCCCGTGCAGCGGCCCCCAGAGGGCGGCGATGCCGGCCGCGATGGCGGCGTAGACGTTGACCTGGCTGGACCCGACCAGCCGCACCGTCGAGGTCGAGCAGTTCTGCTCGTGCTCGGCGTGCAGGATGAACAGCATCGTGAGCGCCTGCGAGACGTCGGGGTCCACCTCGTAGGGCTCCGCGGGCACGGCGAACATCATGTTGAGGAAGTTCTCGGCGTACCCGAGGGCGTTGTTCGGATAGACGTACGGCTGGCCGATCGACTTTTTGTAGGCCCACGCCGCGACGGTCGGGAGCTTGGCCATCAGCCGGTACGTCGAGACCTCGACGTCGGCCGGGTCCAAGGGGTCGTAGTGGTCCTGGTAGAACGTCGACATCGCCGACGTCGCCGCCGACAGGATCGCCATCGGGTGCGCCTCCCTGGGGAACGCGTCGAACAGCGGGCGCATGTCCTCCCGCAGCAGGGTGTGGTGGGTGATCTGCTGGCGGAAGCCGGCGAGGTCGTCGGTGGTCGGCAGCTCACCGTGGATGATGAGGTAGGCGGTCTCGAGGAAGCTCGACCGCTCCGCGAGCTGCTCGATCGGGTAGCCGCGGTAGCGCAGGACACCGGCCTCGCCGTCGAGGTAGGTGATCGCGCTCTTCGTCGAGCCGGTGTTCGCGTACCCCGGGTCGAAGGTGACCAGCCCGGTGGCGCTGCGCAGCTTGGAGATGTCGAGTCCGTGCTCGTTCTCCGTGCCGACGATGACGGGGGCTTCGAAGCTCTGGCCGTCATACTCGATGCGGGCGTGGTCGCTCATCACTCACCTCGTGGCGCGCGCGGACGGTTGCCCGGCAGCCTACCCGACCACCGGGGGCCGAAGCGCGGCGAGGCGGGGCTCAGCCGACCTCGAGCTCGCCCTCCATGCCGGCCTCGCGGTGGCCCGGCACGCTGCAGTAGTAGGCGACCGTGCCCGCCTCCAGGGTGGCCGACCCGACGTCGGTCTCCCCAGCCGCCGCCTCGGCGACGGGCTGGTCTCCGTTCACGCCCTCGAAGGTGACGTTGTGGAGCAGGCCGCTGTCGTTGACCATCGCGACCTGGACCTCGCCGGCGGTCGCGGTGGCGGGCACGTCGCTGTACTCCAGGGAGCTGCCTTCCGCGGTCCAGACGAGCGCCCCCTCGGGCACCTCGGCCGCGGCCTCCCCCTCTCCCTCGCCGGCGGCGGCGGCCTCCTCCTCGTGGAGCTCCCGCATCCCCGCCGACGCCGCGACGGCGCCGGCGCCGATGACGCCGGCGAAGCCCAGCACGAGGCCGACGCCGAGCGCCCGGGAGCTGATCCGCGGACGAGCCGCGACCATGGACGCCACGAGCAGGACGTACAGGGCGACGGCGATGGCCGTGATCGTCGAGATGGCCTCGGGCACGGCCAGGAGCACCCTGCTGAGCCCGAAGGCGAACGCGAGGATCGCGCCCAGCGCGGTGAGCGGCAGCATGACCGGCGTGAACACGCGCTGGCGGAATTCGGGGTTCATCGGGCGGTGAGCTCCGAGGTCGGCAGGGTCGGCTCGAGGTCGCGCCAGTAGAGCAGGTCGGGGCCGCCGGACTCCTCCTCGGCCTGCCAGCGGAAGAACAGCACAGCGATGACGCCCCAGATCACCAGACCACCGCCGATCTTCATGAGCAGCCCGGCGATCTGCTGGTCCTGGACCGGGTCGAGCCACGCCCACAGCCGGGGGGCCTCGGCATAGCTGGCGTAGAGCGGGCGCGACGTGAACGTCAGGAACGACGCCGGGACGGTCGGGATGATCGAGTGGGCAAACAGGTACACCATCCGGCCCGGGTACGACAGGTGCGGCAGCTCCGGCAGCGGGCTGAGCACGGGCCACCACATCAGCAGCGACATCCCGACGAGCAGGACGTGCGCGAGGAGGTGGACCAGGCCGTTGCTCACGGTCGCTTCGACCCACACCGGCGTGTGGGTGAGCGCGATGAAGGCGCTGACCGTGATGACGGCGGGCAGGCCCCGCGTCAGGACCCGGGCGACCGCGAACACGGGCTTGGGGCGCAGCAGCGCCCGCAGCAGCCAGCCGGGCGTGCCGAGGATCAGCAGGGGCGGCGCGACCAGCTGGAACGTGAGGTGCTGCGCCATGTGCACGCTGTAAAGGTAGTTCTCGGCCAAGTCGTGGACCGGCCACTCGGCGCCGAGCCACAGCGCCGCCACGCCGAGCGTGAAGTAGAGCTTCTGGCGCGACGTCGCGGGCCGGCGACCCGGCGCGAGGCGGGGGCCGAGGGCCGCAAGGGCGTAGAAGTAGCCGCCCAGCAGCGCGACCATGAGCAGCCACACGTCGGGGTGTGCCTGGAACTGCAACGGCGAGGCCGGCACGGCGTCAGAACCCCAGGCCGGGGCCGAGGTAAAAGTTCGCCCCGACGATGCCGAACACGACGGTGGCGAGGGCGACGCCCACGAAGAAGACGCGGCGGAACAGCCGGTGGTCGAACCGCAGGTGCATGAACCACAGGACCACGAGCAGGAACTTGACCGCGGTCAGAAACAGCAGCGCGGGCGTCGTGACCGCCCGGCCGAGCGGCTCCCGGAAGACGTAGAGCGCCACCTCGAGGGAGGTGAGCACCGCCAGGATGATGCCGATCTCGACGTACTGACCGACGGTGGGGTGCGAGTGGTCGTCCTGCTCTGCCATGGGTATGCGGTCGCTCCTGCAGCGTCAGCCGACGGGGATGAGATAGACGACGGTGAAGATCAGAATCCAGACGATGTCGACGAAGTGCCAGTAGAGGCCGACGTTCTCGACGACCTCGGCCTTCCCACTGGTGATGCGGCCGCCCATGGAGGCGGCCCACAGCGACACGAGCATGAGGATGCCGATGGCGACGTGCAGCCCGTGGAACCCGGTCAGGACGAAGAAGCTCGATGAGAAGGGGCTGGTCTCGAGCTTCATGCCCTCGGCGACGAACAGCGTGAACTCGTAGAACTGGCCCGCGAGGAACGTCGCGCCGAGCAGGGCCGTGGCGATCGTCCACACCCGGAACTGGCGCAGGTCGTC
>JACCXR010000463.1 GCA_013696915.1 Euzebyaceae bacterium | reverse complement strand
GCCGGTCTGCTCGCCGCGCGCCTGAACGGCCTGGACGCCCGCCGCGGGGTCAACGCCGGTCTCACGCTGCTCGCCCGCGGCGAGTTCGCGCTGATCCTCGCCGCGCTCGCCGCCGCCGCGGGCCTGGACCCCAGGATCGGGCCGTTCGCCGGTCTCTACGTCCTCGTCCTCGCGGTCGTCGGGCCGCTCGCCGCGGCCCAGGCCCCCCGGATCGGCGACGTCCTGGACCGCGCCGTCGCTCGCCACGGCCCTTCCGCGCACTGACCGACGACAGGTATCGTGGGCAGTTCCGACACACGGATGGGACGAGGTGTGACCTCCGAGGGCGGCCCGGCCGGCTCTGCGCTGGAGCAGCGCCATGGCTTGCCGCTGCCGCCGGCGCCGCCCCCCGCCGCTGCCCCCGAGCCCACGCCCGCGACGCCGGACCCGCCGACCGGCCCGCCGCGACCCCGCCAGTCCGGCGTGAAGGCGGTCCTGGCCCGGCTGCCGATGTTCGACCTCGGCCCACAGGTCCCCGACCTCGCCCAGCCGCTCATGGCCGCGCTCAAGCGCAGTTCCCCGAAGGTCGACGTCAAGTTCGTCCTGCGCGCCTACGAGGTCGCCGACGCCGCCCACGCCGGCCAGTCGCGCAGGTCCGGCGAGCCATACATCATCCACCCCGTCGGGGTCGCGGAGGTCCTCGCCGACCTGGGGATGGACACCGCGACGATCGTGGCCGCACTGCTGCACGACACCGTGGAGGACACCTCGACGACCGTCGGCGACATCGCGAAGGTGTTCGGCGACGAGGCCGCAGCCCTGGTCGACGGGGTCACGAAGCTGGATCGGATCAAGGTCGCGAGCAGGGAGGACCAGCAGGCGGAGTCGCTCCGGAAGATGCTGATCGCGATGGCGAGCGACTTCCGCGTGCTGCTCATCAAGCTCGCCGACCGGCTCCACAACATGCGCACGATCCACCACCTGCCCAGGGAGAAGCAGCAGCGCATCGCCGAGGAGACCCTGGCGATCTACGCCCCGCTGGCGCACCGCCTCGGCATGCAGCAGTTCAAGTGGCAGCTGGAGGACCTGGCGTTCGCGACGCTGCACCCGAAGCGCTACGACGAGCTGAAGGCGATGGTCACCGACCGCCAGCCGGAGCGCGACCGCTACCTCGAGCGGGTCGTCGCCGACGTCGAGGACCACCTGAAGTCGGTGAAGATCCGCGCCGAGGTGACCGGTCGGCCGAAGCACTACTGGTCGATCTACGAGAAGATGGTCGTGCGCGGCAAGGAGTTCGCGGACATCTACGACCTCGTCGGCATCCGCGTCATCGTCGACTCGGTGAAGGACTGCTACGCGGCGCTCGGCACGCTCCACTCGATGTGGCGCCCCATCCCTGGGCGGTTCAAGGACTACATCGCGATGCCGAAGTTCAACCTCTACCAGTCGCTGCACACCACCGTCGTGGGGCCGGAGGGCAAGCCGCTCGAGGTGCAGATCCGCACGAAGGCAATGAACCGGACGGCCGAGTACGGCATCGCCGCCCACTGGAAGTACAAGCGCGCGGCGGCCGCCCCCGCCGGCCGCGGAGGGCGGGAGGGGGGTGGCGAGACGCAGTGGCTGTCGCAGATGCTCGACATGGAGTCTGACACCCGGGACTCCGGCGAATTCATGCGCAACCTGCGGCTGGACCTCTACGCCGACGAGGTGTTCGTCTTCACCCCCAAGGGCGAGATCAAGGCGCTGCCGCGCGGATCGACGCCGATCGACTTCGCCTACGCGATCCACACCGACGTCGGGCACCGCACGGTCGGCGCCCGGGTCAACGGGCGCCTGGTCGCCCTGGAGCACGAACTGCGCAACGGCGAGACCGTCGAGATCCTGACCTCGAAGGGCGCCGAGGCCTCCGGCCCCTCACGCGACTGGCTCGAATTCGTCGGCTCGTCCCGCGCACGGTCGAAGATCCGGCAGTGGTTCTCCCGCGAACGACGCGTCGACGCCATCGAGAAGGGGCGCGACGAGCTGCGCCGGACGCTCGCGAAACAGGGACTCGGGTGGAAGCGGCTGATCGGCGCGCCGGAGCTCAAAGCCGTCGCGGAGGCGATGAACCACCAGGACCTCGACGCGTTGCTCCGTGCGATCGGCGACGGGCACGTCTCCGCCGTCTCGGTCGCCCAGCAGCTCGCCGGCCGGCTCGCCGACGAGGTCGAGGAGCTGGACATCCCGCCTCCGCCGGCCGTCGAGGCGCCCGCCCGCTCCTCTGACGGCGTCGTCGTGGAGAACACCGACGACGTCTGGGTCACCCTGGCCAGGTGCTGCACGCCCGTGCCAGGTGACGACATCATCGGCTTCGTCACGCGCGGACGCGGCGTGTCGGTGCACCGCGCCGACTGCCCGAACGCGGCCGACCTCCGCACGGACCCCGAACGGCTCGTCGCGGTGCGGTGGGACACGAAAGCCCCCTCGACGTTCCGCGTGACGGTGCAGGTGGAGGCGCTCGACCGCAAGCACCTCCTGCGCGACATCACCACCGTGCTCGGCGACCTGCACGTGAACATCCTGTCCGCGCAGGTGACCACGCAGCGTGACCGGATCGCCTACCTGCGCTTCTCCTTCGAGCTCGCCGACATCGCCCACCTCGACCACATCATCGCGCAGGTCAAGCGGATCGAAGCGGTCTACGACGCCTACCGCGTCATCCCCCGACCCCAGAGAGCGCCGGCGGACGCCTGAGCCGCCACCGGGGTGGCATCCCGCGGGCGTTACACTGCGCTGAGACCCCCCGGCGGGCGGGGCGGAGCGAAAGCGGGTCGTCGTGTCTCGGGAGGTCTTCTGGCAAGGGGGCAGCGCGCGCGTCGTGCGGATCCTCGCCGTCCTCGTCCTGCTCTTCCCGTTCCTGCCGGTCGGCGCCGCCGAGGCGGCCGACGGGGCGGTCGAGCCGTTGCAGGCGCGGGCGGCGCTGCAGTCCGTGCGCGACGCGTTCGCGCCCGTGCCGGACGACCACGCCTTCGCCGACGACGGGCACGGGCACCGTGCCGGCCGCGGGATCACGGAGGCGCTCCAGCGGCTGTTCGTCGCCCGCGGGGCGCTGGACGGCGTGGAGCGGCGCGAGGCCGACGCGTACTTCCTGCGGCCGACCGAGGGCTCGGCGGACCCGTTCGGAGACGGGTACACCGTGCCGCCGAGCGCGGTCGACTCGATCGAGACCGCCCACTTCAAGGTCCACTACGTCACCGACCCGAGCAGCCCCGACGCGGCGACGGCCGCCTACGCGGTCGAGGTGGGCCGGATCTTCGAGGAGGTCTGGACCAGGGAGGTGACCGAGCTCCGCTGGGTCGCGCCGGCGCCGGACGGCGCCCTGGGCGGCGACGGCCGGACCGACGTCTACATCGCCGAGCTCTCCGACTCGGGGGCGTTCGGCTACGCGGCCGCCGACCCCGACAACTCCTGCCAGTCGGCCGCGGTGTGCAACAGCTTCCACGGCTTCATGGTGGTGGACAACGACTACGTCGGGTACCCCCCGACGCCCGCCGGGGCGCTGCGGGCGACCGCGGCGCACGAGTTCAACCACCTGTCGCACTTCACCCTCGCGTACACCGCCGAAGGCTGGTTCTACGAGGCGAGCGGGGTGTGGATGGAGTCCCAGGCCTACCCCGCCGTCGATGCCCGGACCTTCTACGTCGCCGACTTCGCCGACCTGCCGGGGCTGCCGTTGACGGATTTCGCCCGCTCCACCGGCGGGTTCGACCGCGCGTACGGCGCGTACGTCTGGAATCTGTGGCTGGCCGACCGCTACGGCCCGGACATCGTGCGCGAGGCCTGGATCGCCGCGGCCGGCGCCGGGAACTTCTCGCTGGCCGGCTACGACGGGGCCCTGGCCGCAGAGGACGGCGGGATCTCCTCAGAGTTCGTCGCCTTCGCGGCGGCCACCGCCGAGTGGAACCACAACGAGTTCCCGGCGGATGGTCCCCCCTACCCCGACGTGGCCCGCGGCGGCGCCGTGCCGTCCGACGGCCGCTACGACGTGACCCTGGACCACACCGCGTACGAACTCCGCGACGTCGCGCCACAGCCGACCGTCACGGTGACGGTCGAGGGGCCGCAGGGCGTCGGGGGCGGCGTGGCGCTCGTCGCCCTCGAGGCCGGCACGGTCCGGACGGTCGTCGACGACACGCTCGCCGACGGGGCCGCCACCGCGACCCTGACGGGGGTCGGCAACGCCGAGCGCGTCACGGCGGTGGTCGTGAACAGCGACTTCGCGCTGAGCGTGCCGCGGAGCGCCTCCTCGTTCGACGACCCGCAGTACGCGAACGACTGCATCACCTACGCGGTCGGCGTGAACGCCGAGCCGGTCGCGCCCGCCGGCGGGGGGCCGTGCCGCCCCGGCACCGACCCGCCGCCCGGCCCGGGGCCAGACCCCGAGCCCGAACCCGGCGGGCTGACCGACGGCGGGCGGCTGGACGGCGGCGGGCGGCTGGATCCCGTCGCGCAGACGGTCGCGACCTCCCGGGCGCTGTTCGCTGACGGCACGGCGAGCCGTGTCGTGCTCGCGACCGCCGACCGCTTCCCTGACGCCCTCGCGGGCTCCGCCCTCGCCGGCGACCGCGGACCGATCCTGCTCACGTCCGGCCTCGGGCCGCTCGACCCGCGCGTCGAGGCCGAGATCGCGCGCGTCACCGGCGGCGAAGGGGTCGTCCTCGTGCTCGGCGGGAGGCAGGCGGTGTCCGACGAGGCCGCCGCCGCCGCCAGGGCCGCGGGCGGCGACCTCGGCTGCGCCGCGCCGCTGCCCGACTCCTGCCGGTATGCCGGAGCGGGCCGGGAGGCCACCGCCGCGCTGATCGCCCGAACCGTGTGGGACGAGAACCCGGCCGCGCCGCCGATCGCCCTGGTCGCCCGCGGCGACCAGTTCGCCGACGCGATCAGCGGAGGGGCGTTCGCCGCGGCGGCGGGCGTGCCGGTCCTCCTGACGCCGTCGAACACCGCCAACGCGCACACGGTCGAGTTCCTCGCGCAGCACGACGTGGACGAGACGATCGTCCTGGGCGGCCGGGCGGCGGTCGACGACGCCACCGCCGCGCAGTTCCCCGGCGGCCAGGTGTCGCGGGTCGCGGGGCCGGAGCGGACCGCCACCGCCGTCGAGATCGCCGCGCGCCTGTGGCAGCGGTTCGGCGCGGGCCGCGGCGGCGTCGTCCTGGTGAACGTGCGGGACCCCGACGGCTGGCAGACCGCGCTGTCGGCCGCGGTGGCGTCGGCCCGGCACGACGCGCCGCAGCTCGGGGTCGAGAACCCCCCGGCCCTGCTCGGGCCGGAGACGGCCGGCCACCTGTTCGACGTCGTTGTCGGTCCCGTCCAGGCGTTCGGGGACCTCACGCTCGTCAGCGACGCCCAGCTGCAGGAGGCGGTCGCCGAGCGGGACGCGGGTTTCCTCCGGCGCTCCTGAGGCGGAGACTCCAGGCGCACCGGGGCTCGGCTACGCTCGGCCCATGCTCGGACGGCCGACCCGCTACCTCGAGGGCTTCCCGCTCGGGATGTGGCAGGCGAACTGCTACCTCCTCGGTGACGTCGAGGAGGGGACCTGCGTGGTCGTCGACCCCGGCCAGGACGCCACCGCCGCCGTCGAGGCCCGCCTGGCGGCCCGCGGCGCGCGCTGCGAGGCGATCCTGCTCACTCACGGCCACCTCGACCACGTCTGGTCCGTGCCGGACCTGGCCCGGCGCCTGGACGTGCCGGTCCTGTTGCACCCCGCCGACCGGTGGCTGTGGGACGACCCCGCCGCCGCGTTCGGGAACCTGCCGCCGGGCGCCCTGCGGGCGCAGTTCGGGCTCGACTGGGACCCGCCGACCGAGCGGCTGGAGGACCTGCGCGACGGCCAGACGCTCCGCCTCGCCGGCTGCGCGCTGGAGGTGCGGCACACCCCGGGGCACACGCCGGGCTCGTCGGTCTTCCTTCTGAACGACACCGGCCGCGACGCGCCGCTGCTGCTCAGCGGAGACCTGATCTTCGCGGGCTCCGTCGGGCGGACCGACTTCCCGCGCGGGTCCTCCGACGAGCAGATGGCGTCCATCGCCCGGTCGGTGCTGCCCCTGCCCGACCCCACGGTCGTCGCCTCCGGCCACGGGCCGCAGACGACCGTCGGCGAGGAGCGCCGGTCGAACCCCTTCCTGCGCGATCTCGTCGGCGGCCGCCCGCCCGTGGCCTAGCTAGCATCGCCGGATGGCGATCCCCGACGGCGTCAAGGGCGCACCGGACTGGCTGCCCCCCGCCGCCGGCCGCTTCGACGCGGTCGAGACGGCCTTCCTGACGACCGCGCGCCTTGCCGGGTACGAGCGCGTCCGCACACCGGTCTTCGAGCACACCGAGGTCTTCCTGCGCAGCGTCGGCGAGTCGACCGACATCGTCCAGAAGGAGATGTACACCTTCCGCGACAAGGGCGACCGGTCGCTGACCCTGCGCCCCGAGGGCACCGCCGGGATCGTCCGCGCGGCCCTGCAGGCGGGGGTCCCGCGCACCGGCGGCCTCCCGGTCAAGTGGTCCTACGCCGGGGAGTTCTTCCGCCACGAGCGACCGCAGGCCGGCCGGCAGCGGCAGTTCAACCAGGTCGGCGTCGAGGCGCTCGGCTCCGACGACCCGGTCCTGGACGCCGAGGTCGTGCTGGCAGGCTGGGAGGCGCTCCGCCGAGCCGGGCTGCGCGCGGTGACGCTGCTCGTGAACAACCTGGGCGACCGGGAGGACCGGGCCGACTACCTGGACCGGCTGAACCGCTACCTCGACGGCGTGGAGGCGCTGCCGCCGGAGGCCGACGAACGCCGACGGCTCAACCCTTTGCGCGCCTTCGACGCGAAGGCGCCCGGCATGGCGGCGATCATGGCGGGGGCGCCGCTGCTGCCCGACCACGTGTCACCGGCGGCGAAGGAGCACGTCGAGACGGTCCTGCGCCTCCTGGATGCCGAGGGGGTCCCGTACACCGTCGCCCCCCGGCTCGTCCGCGGCCTCGACTACTACACCCGCACGACGTTCGAGTTCCAGGCCGGCGGCCTCGGCGCCCAGAACGCGGTCGGCGGCGGCGGCCGCTACGACGGGCTCGCGGAGGACCTCGGATGGCCGGAGCGGTTCCCCGGCGTGGGCTGGGCGCTGGGGGTCGACCGCACCCTGCTCGCGCTGCGCGACGCCGGGGAGCCGTCCGCCGCGAGGGTCGCGGCGTTCGTCGTCGCGACGGACGCCGAGCTGACCGGCCGGGCGTTCGCCCTGGCGTCGGCGCTCCGCCGCGCCGGCGTCGCGACCGACCTCGCCTTCGGCGGCCGCAGCCTCAAGGCGCAGCTCAAGGCGGCGGACCGCTCCGGGGCCACCTGGGCGCTGCTGCTCGGCCCCTCCGAGGCCGAGCGCGGAGTCGTCACGGTGAAGGAACTGCGCACCGGCGACCAGCGGGAGGTCCCCGCCGCCGGCGTCGTTGCCGAACTCGCCGGCGCGTGACGCGCCCTCGTCGTCGGTCCGATGCAGGCGGGAGAAGCGCGTCGGGAACGGACTCCACTCACCAACTCAGAAGGAGCGGCGTCCTCAACAAGAGAAAACTGCCTTGACAGGCCCTGTGCCGGAGGTAAACAGACGGGGCGGGAAGTCTGCGGACCGGCTCTTCACCTCAGCACCGATTCCTAAAGAGAAATCACCGGACCAAGACGTTTCAAGCGCTGCCTGCGAATATCAGAATCGATTTGCCTGCAAGCCTCGCCTGCAGCGCGGTCAGCAACCGGCTGGGTCGGCGTGGCGTGCCTGCGGCAGGAAGGCGGACGCATGCGCGCTGAAGTCATGAGCGCGGGCGATCGCCGAGTGTGTATCGCGGACACCGATGGGGTGGTTGGAACCGCAGGCCAAGCATCCGTCGCGGGGGCCTGGCATCGAGAAGGGGTCATCATGCACGGGACAGCCACGACCGCGATGCCGCAGGCACGTGTCCTCGCCGCCTCCCGGGGCCGGGTTGCCGTCCTTGCCGCCGTCACCGCCGTCGGAGTGTTGATGATCGGCCTGCTGCCGGCAGCCACGGCGACGGCGTGGTCGCGGCCGACCTCGTCGGACTTCAACGGCGACGGCTTCGCCGATCTTGCGGTCGGCAACAGCGGGGACAAGATCAACGGGCACGTCGACGCCGGCTCGGTCAACGTGCTCTACGGCTCGGCGTCGGGCTTGACCACCGCCGGCAACCAGCTGTGGAGCCAGGCCACCCCGGGTATCGCCGACGCGCCGGAAGACAACCCGGAGTACGGCGAGGGGGTCGGTGACCAGTTTGGCTCCGCGCTGGCGTGGGGCCGCTTCGACGCCGACCGCTTCGCCGACCTCGCGATCGGCGTTCCGCTGGAGGGGCTCGGGGAGACCAGAGGCGCCGTCCACGTGCTGTACGGCTCCGCGCGGGGGCTCAGGTCTCGCGGCAGCCAGTTCTGGACCGCCCGAAGCGCCGGGCTGGCACGAGGTCCGGAGTCGGACCGGTTCGGCGAGGCTCTGGCGGCCGGGGACATCGACGGCGACGGCTACTTCGAGCTCGCCATCGGTCGCCCGCAGGAGGCCTCGATCTCGGATCCCATCGGGAAGGTGGGCGCGGTGACCGTGCTCCGCGGCTCTGCGCGCGGGCTGGTCGCGTCCGGCAGCCAGCTGTGGACCGAGGACACCCCCGGTCTGCCCGAGCAGGTCACAGACGGGACCTTCGGCAAGGCGGTGGCGATCGGTGACTTCGATGCCGACGGCCGCGGCGACCTGGCCGTCGGGGCGGTCGGCTCCACCGCCCCACCGCATGTGACCGTGCTGTACGGCACCCGTCGGGGATTGAAGGTTGCCGGCAGCCAGCTGTGGGGCCAGGACACGCCCGGGATCCGGGACCAGCACGAGTACGACGACAACTTCGGGGCGGCCCTGGCCGCCGGGGACTTCAACGGCGACCGTGCCGACGACCTCGCCGTCGGGGTCTCCACCGACAGCATCCGCGATGTAACCGGCGCCGGCGGCGTGAACGTCATCTACGGCTCGCCGACCGGGCTGACCGCGGCGGGCAACCAGTTCTGGAACCGCGCGCGTGCGGGGATCGCAGGGGGCCTGAACACCCGCGCTCACTTCGGTAGCACGCTGGCGGCCGCGGACCTGGACGGCGACGGCTTCGAGGACCTGGTCGCGGCCGCCCCCTCCGACAAGGTCGGCGCCGGCGCCTTTGCAGGCTCGGCCAACGTCCTGTTCGGGACGGCGGGCGGTCTGCGCGCGACCAGAAGCCAGCTGTGGACGCAGGACAGCCCCGGCATCCGCGACCGCAGCGAGTGGGCGGACGGACTGGGGGCTGCGGTCGCCTTACACGACTTCGACCGCAACGGCGCGGCGGACCTCGCGCTCGGCGTGCCCGGCGAAACGCTCGGTCACTGGTACTCCCATGGGTCCGAGGGCGCCGTCAGTGTCATCTACGGCCACCGGCGGTCGGGACCCCGTGCCGCCGGCAACCAGTTCTGGTCACAGGACACCCCCCGCGTCGCCGGGGTCGCCGACCGCGACGACTTTGTGGGCAGTGCCCTGAACTGACCGCGGGGCGGGTGGTCGGCGCGGTCAGCCCAGCCGGTCGCCGCCGGCCACCAGCGCCGCCGTGACGGCCAGCGCCGCCCCCATCGTCAGGCGGAACGCCGCCCGGGGCCTGTCGGCCAGCCCCGCTG